>JACCUC010000123.1 GCA_013812065.1 Thermoleophilaceae bacterium
GGTGGCCGAGAACCAGGCCGGCCAGGAGAACTTCCAGCGTCTGCGCGAGCAGGGCAAGAACCACCAGGTCGAGCGCGAGGGACGCGAGCTGCGCGCGATGATGCCCTGGATCGACACGGAGTTCTGAACCGGTCGGCTGAGGGCTACCGTCCAATAGGGGGAAAGGCTCTGCGGGCCGAGATCAACGATCTCTCGTGCCGGGACCGAGCGGGTCCGTGCGGTCAGCGCCGGAGGTCCTCGATCTGCAGCCCGGCGCGCTGAAGTCCGACGATCTCGGGGTCGCCGGTCAGCAGGGGAAGCTCGAGCTCTTCAGCCGTCGCCACTGCGAAGCAGTCCGCGTACGAGAGACCGCCGCGCGCCTTGACCAGCCCAGCCCGGCGGGCGGCGTCACGCTCAGCGGGACGCGCGTCCAGGAAGACGGCGAGCGCCTCGACCGCCTCCTCGGCGCGCCGCTCGCCCTGCCTGCGAGCCTCGACGTAGAGAACCTCGCCGAGATTCACCCACGAGGCTGCCGCACCGGCCTCCATCGCCTGTCTCACGCGGTCTGCGGCCGGCTCGTCGCGGAGAAAGGCGATCAGCGCCCACGCGTCGAGGACGGCGCTCAGCCGGTCCACCGGCGCGCCCGCTGCTCCTCGGCCTCCAGCTCTCGCCGGTGCTCGGCCTCGAGATCCGCGGTGCCACCCGGCGTAGCGGCGAAGGTTCCTTGGAGCTCGTCGAGGCCCAGCAGGCGACGCACGCGGACCTCGCGGTCTGCCCGCTCGACCCCCACCGTTTCCCCGGCTCGGATACCGAGTTCGTCGCGGATCTCCTTGGGGATGACGATTTGCCCCTTGGTCCCTACCTTCGCCGTTTTCATACTATCAGTATAACTCGACGGGCGGCCACGCCCGCGGGTCGCGGATCACACCCCGAGGGGCGCGACGAGAGGGCCGACGATGCCCTGATCGATACGGAATGTCAGTAGGCGGCCAGGACTCGCAGCGCCTCGGCGAAGGGCTCCATCGGCGGCCGCGACATCCCGCCGCCGATCACCCCGACGCCGGCCTCGCGATGGGCGATGCCGGTGTCGAGCACGGGACGAAGGCCGGTCTCGACCACCTTGCGCACGTCGATCCCCAGCGGAGTGCCGCGGAAGCCGAGCGAGGGCACGCGGTAGTTCATGCTCTCCGCCCAGGTGATGTCGTACATGGCGAGCGTGATCCGCATCGCGTCCTCGGCGCTCGTGCCCACGTAGAGGCCGATGGCCGGCGCTCCGGCGATCGTCATGCACCCGAGCCCGATGGTCTCGGTGATCGTCGAGTCGCCCAGTCGGCACGGTTATCGCCGCCTCGGGCGCGTGGAGTCAGTTCACCAACTGGCTGATCGTCCTCGGGGTGATCGTGCCTCCGATCGGCGCGGTGATCCTCACCGACCACCTGGTGCTGCGCCGGCGGGAGTCCGAGCAGTCGCGCTTCTCGCTCACCGGCCTGCCCGCCTATCGCTGGGCGGCCGTGGGGGCCTGGGGGGTCGGCTCCGGCGCTGCGCTGGCCACCAACTTCGCCGCGCCGCAGCTCTCCGTCGCGGTCGTCGGCTTCGTCGTCGCGGGGATCGCCTTCTACCCGCTCGCGAGCATCCTCCCCGGTCCGTCTCGCGCGCGCGCCTCGTTCGCGGACGAGCCCGGGGGCGGCTCGACCTGAGCCTGGCGGCGACCCTGACGACGAGGGGCGGTCCGCTATCGTCAGCGCGCGCCCATGGCAGACCCCTACATCAAGCCCTACCTCATGACGGCGGGCCCGACGCCGCTGCCGCCAGCCGTCGCCCAGGTCATGGCCGAGCCGATCATGTACCACCGCTCGCCGGCCTTCATCGAGGTCTATGCGCGCTGCCTCGATCGCCTCAAGCAGGTCTTCCAAACCGATAACGACGTCCTCTGCTTCGCTTCCTCGGGTTCCGGCGCGATGGAATCGGCGGTGGCGAACCTCGTGCGCCCCGGCAAGCCCGCCCTCGTGGCCTCGTGCGGCAAGTTCGGCGAGCGTTGGGCCGAGCTGTGCGATGCCTTCGGCGCCGAGCTCGTGCACCACGACGCCGGCTGGGGCCACAAGGTCGAGCCGGCCGAGCTCGACCGGCTCCTGTCGGAGAACGCCGGCGTGGAGGTCGCCTTCACCACCCTGTCGGAGACCTCGACCGGCGTGGTCAACGACGTCGCCGCGCTCGTCGAGGTTGCCCGCTCGCACGACGTCCTGCTCGCCGTCGACGCGGTGTCCGGCCTCGGCGCGGTCCCGATCCCGCAGGACGAGTGGGGCGTCGACGTCGTCGTCTCGGGCTCGCAAAAGGCGCTCATGTGCCCGCCGGGACTCGGATTCGCGAGCGTCTCCGAGCGCGCGCTCGCCTACGCGGACGCCGGTCCCGGCGGCCGCTACTACTTCGACTGGGCTCGCACCGCCAAGGGCCAGCGCAAGGACCCGCCGGACAGTCCCTTCACCCCGGCGGTCACGCTCTTCCGCGCCCTCGACGTCGCGCTCGGGCTGATTCTCGAGGAGGAGGGGCTCGAGCGGGTGTTCGACCGCCACCGGCTGCTCGGCCGCGCGGCGCGCGCCGCCGTCGCCGGGCTCGACCTCGACCTCTTCGGCCCCGAGGACGAGAACGCCAACGTGGTCACGGCGATCGCGCTGCCCGAGGAGATCGACGGCGGCAAGGTCCCGAAGCAGATGCGAGACGTGCTCGGGATCACGATCGCCGGCGGCCAGAACCAGCTCAAGGGCAAGATCGCGCGCGTGGCCCATTGCGGCTACTTCGGCGCGTTCGACATCCTGATCTCGGTCGTCGGGCTCGAGATGGCCCTGCGCGAGCTCGGCGCCGACGTCGAGCTCGGAGCCGGCGTTATCGCCGCCCAGCGGGTCTTCGCCGAGGCCGGCGAGCCCGCGCTCGCGCCCGCCGCGGGCGCCTAGACCGAGCGCCGGCCACGCCAGCCGTGACCGTCTCGCCCGACAACGACCGCCCGCGCGTCCTCGTCAAGGAGAAGATCGCCGACTCCGGCGTCGACCTCCTGCGCGAGCACTTCGACGTCGAGCTCGGCCTCGACTGGGAGAACGGCGAGCTCGAGGAGCGGATCGGCGGCTTCGACGGGATGATCGTGCGCTCGGCGACCAAGGTCACGGCCGAGCTGATCGACCGCGCCGAGCGCATGCGGGTGATCGGCCGCGCCGGCACCGGCGTCGACAACATCGACGTGCCGGCGGCGACCAAGCGCGGCATCGTGGTGGCCAACGCCCCCGAGTCGAACACGCTCGCCGCGGCGGAGCACGCGCTCGCGCTGATGCTGGCCATGTGCCGCAACGTCCCGCAGGCGCACTCGTCGCTGGTGAGCGGGAAGTGGGAGCGCTCGCGCTTCGGCGGAGTCGAGGTCTACCGCAAGACCCTCGGGGTGCTCGGCTTCGGCCGCATCGGCCAGATGGTGGCCGAGCGCGCGCGTGGCTTCGGCATGAAGGTCGTGGCCTGCGACCCCTACGTCTCGGCTGAGCGCTACCGCGAGCTCGGCGCCGAGCGCGTCGAGAGCCCGGCCGACGTTTACGCCCTAGCCGACATCGTGACCATCCACCTGCCCAACACCTCCGAGACCCGCGAGATGCTGAACGCCGAGGCCTTCGCCGCCATGCGCGACGGCGTGCGGATCATCAACTGCGCCCGCGGCGAGCTCGTCGACCACCAGGCGCTCGAGGACGCGCTGCGCGCCGGCAAGGTCGCGGGCGCCGCGCTCGACGTCTTCCCCGAGGAGCCGATCACCGAGCACCCGCTGTTCGGCATGGAGGGCGTCGTCGTCACGCCTCACCTCGGCGCCTCGACGGTCGAGGCCCAGGATC
>JACCUC010000126.1 GCA_013812065.1 Thermoleophilaceae bacterium
CGCGCACCTCGGCGATCGCGGCGGCGGCGGCGGCGTAGGCCGGCTCGAAGCCTTCGGTGTCGGCGTCCTCGGCGAAGACGTTGGCGATCACCGTGACCTCGTGGGTAAAGTGGTCGAAGGCCAGCAGGACGTCTGAGACCATGAGCGCCAGGTCGGGGAGGTCGAGCTCGTCTGGGTTCGGCGCGCCGACCGAGGGCTCGGCGTGGCGGACGAGGTCGTAGCCGAACAGGCCGACCGCTCCGCCCGCGAACGGCGGCCCGCCGCCGCACAGTGGCGCCGGCCGGTAGCGCGCGAGCTCCTCGGCCACGGCGAGGTAGGGGTCGGCGTACCGGCGAGGCTCTCCGCCCACGGTCAGGACCCCCCGGTCGAGACGAACCGTGGTTCGCGGGCGCACGCCCACGAACGACCAGCGCCCGAAGCGCTGGCCCTGCTCGGCGGACTCGAGCAGGAAGGAGGGCTCCTCGCCGCGCAGCTTGAGGTAGGCCGCGACCGGGGTCTCGCAGTCGTCGATGAAGGCGTGGCGCAGGGGCACGACGGTGTGGTCGCGGGCGAGCGCGCGAGCCTCCTCGAGGCCCGGCTCGACGACCAGCTCGTGGGCGCGCTCGGCGGCCGCAGGCGCGCTCACGAGCAAGTCACCTCAGCGGGCCCGCGCGTTGAGCTCGGCGAGGGCGTCGGCGAGCGAGAGGCCGCGCGAGGCCATCAGGACGGCGAGGTGATAGAGGACGTCGGCAGCCTCCTCCGCCACGCGCTCGTAGGACTCCTCGGCGGCCGCCCGGGCTACCTCCTCGGCCTCCTCGCGAACCTTGGCGCCGATCCGCGGGGCGTCGGCGAGCAACTCGCGGGTGTAGGAGCGCCCGTCGGCCTCGCCTCCACGTCGCTCGGCGATCGTCCGCTCGAGGGCGGCAAGCGCCTCGGCGGGAACCGGCTCGGTGTCGCCGCGGAAGAAGCAGGTGCGCTCGCCCGTGTGGCAGGCGGGCCCGGCCGGGTCGACGAGGGCAACGAGCGCGTCGCCGTCGCAGTCGAGCCGCAGCGCCCGCACCCGCTGGATGTTGCCCGAGGTCTCGCCCTTGTGCCAGAGCTCACCGCGCGAGCGGCTGAAGAGATGGATCTCTCCGGTCGCTCGGGTCCGCTCGAGTGCCTCGGCGTTCATGTACGCGAGCGTGAGCACCTCGCCGCTCGAGGCGTCCTGGACCACGCACGGCACGAGGCCGCGCTCGTCGTAGGCGATCTCTGCGTCCATGGCTCGATTCTAAGGCGGGTCGGACAGGTTCGACCCCGCGCATGTCGGCGCGCAGGCTCTCAATGGGCGGCCCCCGGGCTGATCACCCTGAGCCCGGCGTCCCCTGCGGCCTCGAGCTGACGGCGGTCATAGCTGACGAACGCTTCGAGATCCGATGCGAAAGCCAAGGCACTCGCTACGTGGATGGCGTCCAGAGTCCTGAGACGCGGCGGGCCGAGCCTCGCCGACGAGCTGAGCAACGGGCGCCCGAGCGGCACGAGGTCGAGTCCTTCGAGAACCCGCTGCGACTCGTGCCGGAACCTCGCACGCGCGGTCGCGTTCGCCCGGACGCGGGCAAGGGCGCGCGGGACCTCCGCGAGAACGAGCTCGCTCGTCGCCAAGCGCGCCGCCGAGACGGCCGTTCTCAGGGCAACGGACTCGCGCTCGAGCAACACGAGCTTGACGACTGCCGACGCGTCGAGATAGAGCAGCAGCGACCGGCGGGTCACACGCCGTAGTCCGGCTCTTCGCGCGTCTCCTCGAGGGCTTTCGTTCCGGCATACGGATCGTCGAGCGCGACCGGCTCGATCTCGTCGAGGTAGTAGTGCAGCGGCCGCTTTGCAGGGACCACCTTTCCCTCCGCGATCAGCCGAGCGATGGGGTCCTCGTCCTCGGGAAGCGGGGCCAGCAGGGCGATCGGGCGGTTGCGCTCGGTGACGACGACGCGCTCTCCCTTACGGGCGCGGTCGAGGTAGCGGCTGAGATTCTGGCGAAGATCGCGAACCCCCACAGTGTTACTGTTCATGTACACGATTGTAGCGCCTGTGTGCGCACCGAACCTCGCAGCGGCGGCGCGACGCAGGTCGCCGCCTCCGGCCCGATGGGACCGCGCTCACTCGATGCCGAGCCGGTCGAGCAGCGCCTCGTCCCTGCGCCAATCCCGGCGCACGCGGACCGTGAGATCGAGATGGACGCGCCGTCCGGTGAGCGTTTCGATCTCGCCCCGCGCGGCGGTGCCGATCGCGCGGACCATGCCTCCCCCCCGCCCGACGAGGATCGACTTCTGCGACTCGGACTCAGCCCACAGGTGGGCGTGCACCACGAGCGTGCCGGCGGGGCGATCCTCGATCTCGTCGATCTCGACTTCGACGGCGTGGGGCAGCTCCTCACGCGTGCGGGCGAGGACCTGCTCTCGGACGAGCTCGGCCAGGCGGACCTCGGCTGGTAGGTCGGTGGGCTCCTCGGGCGGGTATAGGTAAGGCCCCTCGGGCACGAGGCCGACGAGCGCCTCGAGCAGGGGCTGGACGCCCGCCCCGGTGCGAGCCGAGATCGGGAAGATCTCGGCCTCGGGGGGGAGCTCGAGCTCCGCGGCCGCGCTCAAGGCGGCGACCGTACGGGGGTGGTCGAGAGCGTCGACCTTGTTCACGGCCACCACGCACGGGATCCGGGCGGCGGTCACCGCCGCCGCGATGAAGCGGTCGCCCGGGCCCACCGCCTGCTCGCCGTTGAGGAGGACGAGCGCGGCGTCGGAGTCGCGCAGCTCGCGCTCGGTGCGGCGCTGCATGCGCTCGGTCAGGGCGTCGCGCGGTCGCTGCGACCCGGGCAGGTCGACGAGCACGAGCTGCCAGTCCTCGCCGGTCGCGATTCCCCGGATGGCGCGGCGGGTGGTCTGGGGCCGCGGAGAGACGATCGCGACCTTGGTACCGACGATCCGGTTGAGCAGCGTCGACTTGCCGACGTTGGGGCGGCCGGCGAGGGCGACGAAGCCGGCTCTGGTGGTCGCGTCTCGCCTCTGCCCGGGAGGCCGTGGCCGGCGGGTCCTGTCGGCTGCGGCCCATCCCCCTCGCGGGGGTGGGCCTCCGCCGCCACCCGCCGGAGGGGCGCCGCGGTGGTCGGCGCTACTTCGAGCGAGCTCCGCGAGCACTCTTGATTGGAGGGCCAGCATCTCGCCGGCGTCGGTCTCGTGGTCGTGGCCGCAGAGATGGAGGACGCCGTGGACGACTGCCTCTTCGAGGTCGGCGGTGTGCTCGGGGCAGATGACTATGTCGCCGAGCTCGCGCGGGCCGGCGGTCGGACCGGGGCCGTCGACCGGGAAGGAGAGGACGTCGGTCGGTTCTTCCTTGCCACGGTGCTCGTGGTTGAGGCGGGCGATGTCGTGGGCTTCGACGAGAGCGATCGCCAGATGGCCCTCCCCCACCCCGGCTGCGGCGAGGGCGGCCCGGGCCGCTCGAAGCAGGCCGGGCCGCCGCGGCGCGGGCGCCTCGAGCTCGATCTCGGGCCCGTCGGTCACCCGCGCGCCGGCGCCCCCCGCTCCGCGTAGCGGTCGTAGGCCTCGACGATGCGCTGGACGAGCTTGTGGCGCACGACGTCCTCGCCGCCGAAGCGCACGAACTCGATCCCCTCCACCTCACCGAGGATGTCTCCGATCACGAGCAGCCCCGACCGCTGGTCCTGCGGGAGGTCGACCTGGGTGACGTCGCCCGTGACGACCATCTTCGAGCCGAAGCCGAGCCGCGTCAGGAACATCTGAATCTGCTCGGGGCTCGTGTTCTGGGCCTCGTCGAGGATGATGAAGGAGTCGTTGAGCGTGCGCCCTCGCATGTAGGCGAGCGGCGCGATCTCGATCTGGCCGCGCTCGAGGTACTGGTTGACCCGCTCGGGCTCGAGCATGTCGTAGAGCGCGTCGAAGAGCGGTCGCAGGTAGGGGTCGACCTTGGCCATCAGGTCGCCGGGCAAAAAGCCCAGGCGCTCGCCGGCCTCGACCGCCGGGCGGGTGAGGACGATGCGGTTGACCTCGCGCCGCGAGAGCGCGGCGACGGCCATGGCCACCGCGAGGAACGACTTGCCGGTGCCCGCCGGGCCGATGCCCACGGTCACGGTGTGGTCGCGGATCGCGTCGACGTACTGCTTCTGGTTGACGGTCTTGGGCGCGACGCTCAGCGCGCGATGGCGCCAGACCACGTCCTCGAGGATGCGGCTCGGGCTCTCGTGGCGGTCGAGTGCGCCTGTGATCGCCGTGATCGTCCCCGGCGCGACCTCGTGTCCCTGGCGGATCAGGTCGGCGAGCTCGCGGACCACGGTCTCGGCCGTCTCGACCTCGGCCTCCTCGCCCTCGACGGTCAGGACGTTGCCGCGCAAATACACCTCCGCCTCGAGATGTCCCTCGAGCGAGCGCATGACCGCGTCGTGGGCACCGGCGAGCTCGGTCGCCACCTGGTCGGGGAGCTCGAGCTGGGTCCTCAAGCGGCGGCTCCCAGGAGCTTCTCGCGAACGGCGGCGCTGACCCGCCGCCCGTCGGCACGGCCGTCGACGCGCGGCATGACGATCGACATCACCCGGCCCATCTCCTTTGGAGACGACGCGCCGGACTCGGCGACGGCATCGCCCACGAGCGCCTCGAGCTCCGAGTCGGAGAGCTCGGCCGGGAGGTAGGCCTCGATCAGCTCGGCCTCGGAGCGCTCCCCCGCGGCCACGTCGGTGCGACCGGCGTCGGCGTAGGCCTCGGCGGCCTCGAGCCGGCGCTTTCGCTCGCGGCGCAGCACGGCGACCTCGTCGGCATCGTCCGGGCCGGCCTCCTTCGTCGCCTTTTGCAGCTCGGAGACGACGAGCCGCAGGGCAGCGGCGCGCTCGCGGTCGCCCGACCTGAGGGCGGAGGCGGCGTCGGCCTGGACCTGCTCGAGGATCGACATCCGGTCTAAGTGTAGGCGGGGGGCTCCCGGCTCGAAGCCGCCGGGTCCCCGACCGGGTTGCTAAGAACTCAGACATGGCGCTCGCTGTCGTCGTCTTCCTCGTCGCCCTGGCGACCATCGCCACCGAGCGCATCCACCGCACCCAGGTCGCCCTGGTCGGAGCCGCCCTGGTCGTGGTCACAGGGGTGGTCGACCAGGAGCAGGCGACCGAGGCGATCGACTTCAACACGATCGGCCTGCTCGTGGGGATGATGATCGTCGTCCGCCTGACCGAGCCGACCGGGGTCTACAACTACCTGGCGATCCGCGCGGGACAGCTCGCGAAGGGGCGCCCGTTTCCCGTGGTGATCGCCCTGACCGGGACGACCGCCCTGCTCTCGGCGTTCCTCGACAACCTCACCACCGTCCTGCTGATGGTGCCGATCACCTTCCTCCTGGCCGACACGCTGGACATCCCCCCGGTCCCGCTGATCATCATGGAGATAATCGCCTCCAACCTCGGCGGCACCGCCACGCTGATCGGCGATCCGCCGAACATCCTGATCGCCGGTGCCACCGGCCTGTCCTTCAACGAGTTCCTGATCAACCTCGCGCCGGCGGCGGTGATCGCGCTCATCCCGACGATGGGACTGCTCTATGCCTTCTACCGGCGCCGGCTCCGGATCGCTCCGGAGAACAGCGACAAGGTGATGGCACTCGACGCACGCAAGTCGATCGAGAGCCCCGCCGAGCTGCGGCGAACGGTGCCGATCCTGGTGCTGACCATCGTCGCCTTCTTCGTGCACCAGCCGCTCCACCTCGAGCCGGCGACCGTCGCGCTCACCGGCGCCGCCGCGATGCTGCTCGTGTCGAGGCAGTCGGTCGAGGAGGCGCTCGGGGGCATCGAGTGGGCGACGCTGTTCTTCTTCCTCGGCCTGTTCGTGATGGTGGGAGCGCTCGAGGCGACAGGAGCCATCGACCAGGTCGCTCAGGCGATCAGCGGGGTGACCCGCGACGACCGCACGGCGGAGCTCCTCGGGATCACGTGGCTGTCGGCGATCGGGTCGGCCGTGGTCGACAACATTCCCTTCACCACCGCGATGATCCCCGTCGTCGAGGAGCTTCAGTCGGGCAACCGGGGCGACAACGCCTACTGGTGGTCGCTATCGCTCGGCGCGTGCTTCGGCGGCAACGCCACCATCATCGCCGCCGCCGCGAACGTGGCCGCATCCGGGCTGGCCCAGCGGGCCGGGTACCCGATCACGTTCCTCGGCTTCCTCCGGATCGGGCTGCCGGCGACCCTGCTGTCGATGTTGCTGGCGACGGGCTACATCGCGATCCGCTATCTCTAGCCGGCAGCCAGGATGAGCCCCGACACCCTGAAGAGAGCCCTCGTCCGCCAGGTGCCCGTCCTGCGGAGCGAGCAGGAGGTTGGCGACGCCGTTCGCGAGATCGTCGAGTCCGGGCTGCCCGCCCTGCCCGTGGTCGACGGCGCGAAAGCGCTGTACGGAGTCTTCGGGGAGCGCGAGCTCATCGGGGCCCTCTTTCCGGGCTACTTCCAGGAGCTGCGCTCGGCTCGCTTCATCCCGCACTCGATCGACGAGGTCATCGAGCAGCGCCTGGAGTGCCGCCACGACCCGGTCGGCAAGTACGCCAACACCGAGCAGGTCGCGGCCGGCCCAGACTGGTCGGACGCGCAGCTCGCCGAGACCTTCCTTCACCACCGCGTCCTGATCGTCCCAGTCCTTGACGAGCGCGGCCGCGTGCACGGCGTGGTGACCCGGTCGGACTTCTTCAAGGCCCTCGGCGAGCGGCTGACACAGCGCGAGTGACGATCGCGGCGCCCGCGGCCGGCGGTCGGCGCAGTCCCGGCCACCACCGCCTCACCGCCGCGGGGCGGCCCCGAAGGCCACTTACACTGGCCGCCCCCATGACCGACGGCGCCCTTATCCTCGTCACCGGGGCGCTGCTCGCGCTCGGAATCGGTGCGGCGCTGGCCGCGGGGCGGCTGCGGGTGCCGGGCCTCGTCCTCTTCCTCGTCCTCGGGATGGCGATCGGCTCCGACGGGCTCGCGCTGATCGAGTTCGACGACTTCGAGCTGACCCGCACGATCGGCGTCATCGCGCTCGTGCTGATCCTGTTCGAGGGGGGGCTGGCGGCCGGATGGTCTGAGATCCGGCCGGTCCTCTGGCCGGCGATCTCGCTCGCGACCGTCGGCACGCTCGCCACAGCCGGGCTCGTCGCGCTGGCCGCGGTCCTCCTGATCGACCTGCCGGTCCTCCCCGCCCTGCTGCTCGGCTCGATCGTCTCCTCGACGGACAGCGCCGCGATCTTCTCGGTGCTGCGCGGATCGAGCCTCAAGCGCCGGATCGCACGGGTGCTCGAGGCGGAGTCGGGTCTCAACGACCCGATCGCGATCCTGCTCGTGATCGGCTTCATCGAGTGGATCGAGAGCCCCCGCTACGGGTTGGGCGACATGGCCCTGCTGCTCGTCGAGGAGCTCGCCATCGGCGCGGTCATCGGGCTCGTCCTGGGGCGGCTGTCGGTGCTCGCCTTCCGGCGGGTGCGCTTCGTCTCGAGCGGTCTCTACCCCGTGGCCTCGATCGCCACCGCGGCGGTCGCCTTCGGCGCCGCCGACGTGCTCGGGGGCTCGGGCTTCCTCGCCGTCTACCTCGCGGGCCTCGCCCTCGGCGGCTCAGGCGTGCCGGCCAGGGGCACGATCACCGACTTCCACGCCGGCCTGGGATGGGTGAGCCAGATCGTCCTCTTCTTCACGCTCGGGCTGCTCGTCTTCCCGAGCGGGCTCGTCGACATCGCGAGCGAGGGCCTGCTGCTCGCCGCCGCGCTCGCCCTCGTGGCCCGGCCGCTCGCCGCGCTGCTGGCCACCCGCGTCGGTCGCTTTCCCCCGCGCGAGTCGCTGTTGATCGGCTGGGCCGGCCTGCGCGGGGCGATCCCGATCGTGCTCGCCACGTTCCCGGTCATCGCGGGCGTGCCCCAGGCCCGTGAGTTCTTCGACATCGTCTTCTTCGTGGTGCTGACTTCGACGCTCATCCAGGGCGCGACGTTCGAGCCGCTGGCCCGAGCGCTCGCGGTGACCGCCGACGAGCCGGCGCTGCCCCGGCCGCTGATCGAGGTCGGGACGATTCGCCGGCTCGGGGCCGAGGTCGTCGAGTACCCGGTCGGCGAGGGCGAGGCGGTCGTCGGCCGGGTGGTCAACGAGCTCGGGCTTCCCCGCGACGCACTCGTCAGCGTGATCGTGCGGGGAGAGGAGGCACTCCTGCCGCGCGGGTCGACCCGGATCGAGGCCGGCGACAACCTCCACATCATCGCCCGCGAGCGCGTGCGCGGGGAGGTCGAGGCGCTGTTCGAGCGCTGGCGCGACGGGCCGATGGAGGTCCCGGAGGAGCGCCGCGTGCGGGCCACCGGCCGAGCGACGATCTTCACGGTCAGGCCGTGGCAGCCGTCCGACGGGGAGCCGGCTAGCCCGGGATCGGTCGGCGGGGTGCCGGTGGTGCGGCGCCTTCGGACCCGCCGCGGCGAGGCGGGGGCGCTCGTCCAGCTCGAGGACGGACGCTTCGCGATCACGGGCGACGGGCTCGTGGCCGTCGGGGGGTCGCGGCAGCTCCTGCGCTACTGCCGCAAACGGATCGGCCGGGCGGCCGAGCCCGAGGCTCGGGCCTGGTGGCAGGAGGCGGCGGGCGTGGTGTCGCAGCGAGTGCTGGGGTAAGGAGGGCGGATCAGGCCGCCTCCGGGCGGGTGAGCAGCACCGTGGTCCAGCCCCGGCGGCTGATCCGCCGCCGCTCGGCGAGCACCGCACCCAGCGCGGCCACCACCTCGTCGGCCTCGTCGTCGAGGAGCCCGGAGACGATCGCGGCGCGCGGAGGTGCGGCGGCGATGCGCGGCGCGAGGCGCAGGAGCAGCGGACGCATGAGGTTGGCGACGACGACCTCGCCCCCGGGCGGCGCGTCGTCGCGCAGGTTGACCCGCTCGA
>JACCUC010000179.1 GCA_013812065.1 Thermoleophilaceae bacterium
CTCCCCGGTGGCGGTGCGCGCCGTCGGCGGTCGCCCGCGAGCGCGCGGAGCGCCGGCGAGAGCGCGCCTGCGTGCGATCGCTCGGCTCGGCCGGGCCGCTCACGTTCGTGAGCTTAGCCCGGTTGGAGGTCACTCAACCGAGGAAGGAGGCGATCTCCTCGATCACTTCCGGCCGGTCGAGCCACGGCCAGTGACCGGCTCCCTGCTTGAGCTCCACTCGCGCCGGGCCGCCAAGGGCCTCGGCGTAGGCGGACGCGAATCCGCTCGGAACGAACGGATCCCGCTCGCCCCACACGACTAGCGCCGGTGCGACGACGTCGCCGAGGTGGGCGCCCGCGGCTTCGAGGACCTCCGGCGGCGCCGACCGGTAAAGGCGGATGATCGCGCGCTGGGTCCCGTGGTCGAAGTGGCTCCACACCTGCTCTGCCAGCGCGTCGTTCGCCGGGCGCGGCGCGGACGACCCCTCCCGCAGGACACGCCGCATGACGAAGCGGTTGACGAGCCCCATGGTCAGCTCGCCGACGAACCTGCGTCGCCAGAGCCGCGCCCAGCGGTGCCAGCGGTAGCCCGGCAGCAACGGCAGGCCGTCGACGATCACGAGCCGCTCGATGCGCTCGGGCCGACGCTGGGCGAGGACCAGCCCGAGCACGCCCCAGTCGTGGACCACGAGCGAGAAGCGCTCGAGCCCTATGTGCGCGACGAAGGACTCGAGGAAGCTCGCGTAGCCGTCGATCGAGTAGTCGAACGTCGACGCCTTCCCCGAGCGCCCGAAGCCCGGGAGATCGGGAGCGATGCCGCCCGTGCGGGCGAGGAAGGGGAGGAAGTCGTGGCCGTCGGTCGGGACGCCGTGGAGGTAGAGGACGCGGCTCGCGCCGGGGTCTTCGGACGGGGGCGTGGCCTCGCGCCAGAGGATGGGCACTCCGGCGACCTCCTCGTGTCGCTCGCGTATGCGTGTCCCGTCCGGCTCCAACATGGCCGAGTTGATAACACGCGGCGAGGTGCTAGTTGTTGCGAGCATGGCGACCCTCTACGTACACGACGTGCCCGATGACCTCTACGAGCGACTACGGCGCGAGGCTAGGGACTCGCGCCGCTCGATCAGCGCCGAGGCCGTCGAGATCCTGCGCCGGGCTCTCCCCTCGCCGGGCGGGGCGTCGCTCGAGGACTTTCTCGAGACGGCGGATCGGATGCGCGCACGACACCGGCTTCCCGCCGGTGCGCCGACGGCGGCGGAGCTCATCCGCGGGGACCGTGATCGTTGATCGGTGGTGCCGCTCGTCGTCGATGCGAAACCTGGTGGTCGCAGTCCACATCGAGGAGCCGCTCTCGGCGGACGCGAGGCGCGCGTTCAGCGAGGCGCGAACGCGTCCGGCTGGTCGATGTGACGAGGCGCCCTCACGCGAGCGCCGGGACCGAGGCTGCGAGCCACGGCCGCCCGTCCCGGGAGTGGCGGCGCCCGGACCGCCGCCGCGCCCGCACGATCCGCGACCGCCTGCGCGCCGCCTACGGGCGACCGTCGCTCAACCCGCATCGTGCCCCGATCGACGAGCTCGTCCTCACCGTCCTGTCCCAGAACACCAACGACCGCAACCGCGACGTCGCCTACGCACGACTGCGCGAGCGCTTTCCCGGCGGGTGGCCGGAGGTGCGCGTCGCGGCCGTCGAGGAGGTCGAGGAGGCGATCCGTCCGGGCGGGCTCTCGAACACCAAGGCCGCCCGGATCGGCGAGATCCTGCACGCTCTCGGCGACGACGACCTGACCTGGCTCGAGAGCGCCCCGCTCGCGGAGGCCCGCGACTTCCTCACGTCGCTGCCGGGCGTGGGGCGCAAGACCGCTGCGTGTGTCCTGCTCTTCTCGTACGGCCGGCCGGACGTGCCCGTCGACACGCACGTCTTCCGGGTCGGTGGGCGGCTTGGGCTCTTCCGCCCCGGCGCATCCTTCGACGAGGCCCATGACGAGCTGACTCGCCTCGCCGGGGGGGACCCCGAGGATGCCTACGAGCTGCACGTGGCGCTGATTCGCCACGGGCGGCGGACCTGCGTCGCGCCCGCCCCGCGCTGTGACGAGTGTCCGTTGCGGCGGGTGTGCCCCTACGCCCGCAGCGACGCGGTCAAGGCCCGCTAGGCTCCGTGGACACCGCTTCAAGGATCTGCCATACTTCCGCTTAGATTTCGTAGCGCCTACAGCAGAGACTTCACAGGAGGAACCACAACATGGCAAGAACGATCGGCATCGACCTGGGCACGACCAACTCGTGCATGGCCGTGCTCGACGGCAACGAGCCGAGCGTGGCCGAGAACGCCGAGGGCGCTCGCACCACGCCCTCGGTCGTCGCCTTCACGCAGGGCGGTGAGCGCCTCGTGGGCGCGGTCGCCAAGCGCCAGGCCGTCACCAACCCCGAGAACACCGTGTTCTCGATCAAGCGCTTCATGGGCCGCAAGGAGGCCGAGGTCAAGGAGGAGGAGCGGATCGTGCCCTTCACCGTGGTCGCGGGCCCCGGCGGCGACGCCCGCGTTCAGGCCGGCGGCAAGGAGCACTCGCCGCCTGAGATCAGCGCGATGATCCTGCAGAAGCTCAAGGCCGACGCCGAGGCCTACCTCGGCGAGACCGTCGACTCGGCGGTCGTCACCGTGCCGGCCTACTTCAACGACGACCAGCGCCAGGCGACCAAGGACGCCGGCCGCATCGCCGGGCTCGACGTCAAGCGGATCATCAACGAGCCGACGGCGGCCTCGCTCGCGTACGGCCTCGACAAGGAGGCGACCGACCAGACGATCCTCGTCTTCGACCTCGGCGGCGGCACCTTCGACGTGTCGGTGCTCGAGATCGGGGAAGGCGTGTTCGAGGTCAAGGCCACCGCAGGCGACAACCACCTCGGCGGCGACAACTTCGACATGGCGATCGTCGACTGGCTCGTCAGGGAGTTCAAGGCCTCGCAGGGGATCGACCTCTCGCAGGACAAGATGGCCCTCCAGCGCCTCTACGAGGCGGCGGAGAAGGCGAAGGTCGAGCTGTCGACCACCCAGGAGACCCAGATCAACCTGCCGTTCGTCACCGCCGACCAGTCCGGGCCCAAGCACCTCGACCAGCGGCTCAGCCGCTCGAAGCTGGCCGAATTGACCGCATCGCTGATCGACCGCGTCGTCGGCCCGACCAAGCAGGCCATGCAGGACGCGGGGGTATCGGGCTCGGACATCGACCACATCGTGCTCGTCGGCGGCATGACGCGCATGCCGGCGGTGCAGGAGAAGGTCAAGGAGCTGACCGGCAAGGATCCCCACCGGGGCGTCAACCCCGACGAGGTCGTCGCGGTCGGCGCCGCCATCCAGGCCGGCGTCCTCTCCGGCGCGGTCAAGGACGTGCTTTTGCTCGACGTCACCCCGCTGACCCTCGGCATCGAGACCAAGGGCGGGGTGATGACCAAGCTCATCGAGCGCAACACCACGATCCCCACGCGCAAGTCGGAGGTCTTCTCGACCGCCGAGGACAATCAGCCCTCGGTCGAGGTCCACGTTCTCCAGGGCGAGCGCGACATGGCGTACTCGAACAAGTCGCTCGGCAAGTTCCAGCTCACCGGCATCCCGCCTGCGCCGCGCGGCATCCCCCAGATCGAGGTCGGCTTCGACATCGACGCCGACGGGATCGTCAAGGTGTCGGCCAAGGACCTCGGCACCGGCAAGGAGCAGAAGATCGAGATCCGGGCCGGCTCGGGACTCTCCGACGAGGAGGTCCAGCGTATGGTGAGCGACGCCGAGTCGCACGCCGAGGAGGACCGCCGCCAGCGCGAGCTCGTGGAGGCGCGCAACGGCGCCGAGAACGCCGCCTACCAGGCCGAGCGCCAGCTCACAGAGATGGGCGACACGGTCGACGCCGCGGCGCGCACGGAGATCGAGTCCGCGATCGCGGCGGTGCGCGAGTCGCTCACCTCTGAGGACACGGCCGAGATCCAGAACAGGACGCAGGCGCTCCAGGAGGCCTTCCACCGGGTCTCCGAGCAGATGTACGCCGCGGCGGCCCAGGCCAACGCGGCGGGCGCGACTGACGGCGCGGCCGGGCCCAACGGGGCGGCGAGCACCGACGGCGCCTCGGCCGACGAGGAGGAGGTCGTCGACGCGGAGGTCGTCGAGGGCGAGGAG
>JACCUC010000186.1 GCA_013812065.1 Thermoleophilaceae bacterium
CCCGCCAGCGGTCGCGCCGCGCCGAGCGTGAATCGCGAGGCCCGGCGGTCACCGAGCCGGTCGCCACGGGCGGGCGCGGGCGCCCTCGCGTGCGCCAGGGCGTCGTCGTCTCCGACAAGGCGCCGAAGACGCTTGTCGTGCGCATCGACACCACCCGCCAGCATCGCGTCTACAAGAAGACGGTCCGCGAGTCGACGACCCTGCACGCCCACGACGAGCGCGACGAGGCGCGCGCCGGGGACACGGTCCGCGTCGTCGAGAGCCGTCCGCTCAGCGCCACGAAGCGCTGGCGCCTGACCGAGATCCTGGAGCGGGCGAGGTAGCGGGCCATGATCCAACCCGAGACTCGCCTCCGGGTGGCCGACAACACCGGCGCCCGCGAGATCCTCTGCATCCGCGTGCGCGGTGGCTCGCGGCGACGCTACGCCGGTGTGGGCGACATCATCGTCGGCACGGTCAAGCAGGCCATCCCGCACGCCTCGGTGCGCAAGGGCGACATCGTCACCGCCGTGGTGGTGCGAACGCGCAAGGAGCTCGGCCGTGAGGACGGGACCTACATAGCCTTCGACGAGAACGCCGCGGTAATCATCGACGCCCAGCAGAACCCGCGCGGAACGCGCATCTTCGGACCGGTGGCGCGCGAGCTGCGCGAGCGCAACTTCATGAAGATCGTCTCGCTGGCTCCGGAGGTGCTGTAGGGATGGCCCACAAGGCGCGGATCCGCCGCGACGACACCGTGAAGGTCATCTCGGGCAAGGACAGCGGCAAGACCGGCCGCGTTCTACGCGTCGAGCCAAAGCGCGAGCGCCTGTTCGTCGAGGGCATGAACATGCAGAAGCGCCACCAGCGTGCGCGCAGCCTGCGCGATCTCCAGAAGGCCCAGCAGGTGGGGGGGATCGTCGAGTCCGAAGGCCCGATCCACATCTCGAACGTCAAGCTGCTCGACCCGCAGACCAACGAGCCGACGCGGGTGGGGATCACCCGCGAGGGCGGCGTCCGCCGGCGGGTCGCCAAGCGCTCGGGCGAGGTGATCGACTGATGGCGGTCAAGACCCCCGCGGTGATCCCGCGCCTGAGGACCCGGTACGAGGAGGAGATCCGCTCCCAGCTCGTCGAGCGCTACGGCCTGCGCAGCGTCATGGAGGCTCCGAGGCTCGAGAAGATCACGCTGAACATGGGCGTCGGCGACGCCAAGCAGGACTCGCGCGTGCTCGAGCAGGCCGGCGAGCAGCTGGCGATCATCGCCGGCCAGGCTCCGAGCGAGCGCCGCGCACGCCGGTCGATCGCCGGCTTCAAGATCCGCGACGGAATGCCGATCGGGGTCGCGGTCACCCTGCGCAATGCGCGCATGTACGAGTTCCTCGACCGCCTCACGGCGATCGCGCTGCCACGGGTGCGCGACTTCCGCGGGCTCAACCCGCGGGCGTTCGACGGGCGGGGCAACTACTCGCTCGGGATCCGTGAGCAGATCATCTTCCCGGAGATCGACTACGACGCGATCGACCAGGTGCGCGGCCTCGACGTGGCCATCACGACCTCCACCGACAGCGACGCGCAGGCGTTCTTCCTGCTGCGCGAGCTGGGGATGCCGTTCCAGCGCGAGGGCGGACCCGAGGATGCCGCTGCGCGCCGCCGCGACGAGGAGGACCGCGGCGGTCCGAGCCAGGCCGACGCCATCTCCCCCGCCGACCAGCCGCCCGATGCCGAGGCCGTTCCCTCCGGCATCGGCGGGGATCCCGGCTAGCGTAGGACAACCCATGGCCAAGACCTCGCAGTTCGTCAAGTCTCAGCGTCAGCACAAGTACAAGACGCGCAACTACCACCGCTGCCGGCGCTGTGGTCGCTCGCGCGCCTACCTGCGCAAGTTCGGCCTGTGTCGCATCTGCCTGCGCGAGATGGCCAGCGAGGGCTACGTCCCCGGCCTGACCAAGTCGAGCTGGTAGTGCTCCCGCCCCCGAGAACGCCATGACCCTGACCGATCCGATCGCCGACCTGCTCACGCGCATCCGCAACGCGCTCGTCGCCGAGCACGACGAGGTGGAGCTTCCCTCCTCACGCTTCAAGGCCGAGGTCGCCCGCATCCTCGCCGAGCAGGGCTACATCGAGGGCTACCGGACCGAGCCCGCACGCGTCGGCCAGAGACTGCACATCGACCTCAAGTACACGCCCGACCGCCGTCCGGTCATCTCCGGCCTGCGGCGCGTCTCTCGCCCGGGCCGACGCACCTATGTCGGGGCGGGCGAGGTGCCTCGCGTGCTCGGCGGCATGGGCACTGCGATCGTGTCGACATCGAGCGGGGTCATGACCGGTCACGAGGCCCGCCGCGCGGGCGTGGGCGGCGAGGTCGTCGCTTTCATCTACTAGATGCAGCGATGAGCCGTATCGGAAAGCAGCCGATTCCCGTGCCGGCGGGCGTCAACGTGCAGGTCGAGCCCGGGCTCGTGCGCGTCAACGGTCCCAAGGGCGAGCTCTCCGAGCGGGTGTCGCGCGCGATGACCGTGGAGCAGTCCGACGGCGAGCTGCTCGTCACTCGCCCCACCGACCGCGGCGAGCACCGCGCCCTGCACGGGCTCACCCGCACGCTGATCGCCAACATGGTCACCGGCGTCACCGACGGCTACGAGAAGCGGCTCGAGATTCAGGGCGTCGGCTACCGCGCCGCCCTGCGCGGCACCGACGTGGAGCTCCAGGTCGGCTACTCCCATCCCGTGGCGATGTCGGCGCCCGCGGGCATCGAGTTCGACGTCCCGGCTCCGACTCAGATCGTCGTGCGGGGGCCGTCCAAGCAGGCCGTCGGGGAGATCGCGGCGCGGATCCGCAAGGTGCGACCGCCCGAGCCCTACAAGGGCAAGGGGATCCGCTACCAGGGCGAGCAGGTCCATCGCAAGGTGGGCAAGCGCGCATGAGCGGCGTCCGCACCGCCGACAAGCCCGCCCAGCGCCTGCGGCGTCGCCGGCGGGTGCGCGCCAAGGTGCGCGGCACCGCCGAGCGCCCGCGGCTGTCGGTCTTCCGCTCGAACCGCGGCGTCGGCGCCCAGCTCGTCGATGACGTCAACGGGCACACCCTGGCCGCGGCGACATGGACCGAACCCGAGCTGCGCGAGCTCGGGCGCACCGACCAGGCCCGGCGTGCCGGCGAGCTGCTCGCCGCCCGTGCGCGGGAGCAGGGCGTGGAGGCCTGCGTGTTCGACCGCGGCGGCTACCGATATCACGGCCGCGTGCAGGCGCTCGCCGAAGGGGCCCGCGAGGGAGGCCTGCGCTTCTAGGAGTCGCGGGCGGGCGCCGAGGGTCCTTCCTCGCCGCCGTCGCGCGAGAAGCGTCCGATACCCTCGACAGTCGCCATGGCCCGCGGAGAGAGAACAGAGCGCGCCGGTCCCGACCTGCAGGAGCGGGTCGTCGAGATCAATCGCGTCGCGAAGGTCGTCAAGGGCGGCCGGCGCTTCTCGTTCACGGCGCTCGTCGTCGTCGGCGACGAGCGCTCACGGGTCGGCGTCGGCTACGGCAAGGCGAACGAGGTCCCGCTCGCCATCCAGAAGGGCGTGGAGCGGGCGCGCCGGAACATGTTCGATGTCCCGATGTACGGGACGACGATCACCCATGAGGTGGTCGGGGTGTTCGGCGCCGGGCGCGTCCTGCTCAAGCCCGCCTCCGAGGGTACCGGCGTGATCGCTGGTGGCGGCGTCCGCGCCGTGCTCGAGCTCGCCGGCATTCGCGACGTGCTCTCGAAGTCGCTCGGGACGCAGAACCCGATCAACCTGGTCAAGGCAACGGTCACCGGCCTCCAGGAGCTTCGCAGCCCGGCTCAGGTGGCCGAGCTGCGCGGGCTCAGCGTGCGTGAGGTGCTCGGTGGGCGTCCCGACGCTGCCAACAGAGCACCGGCGGACAGCGCCGACGGCGGCCAGGCCCAAGCGTCCGTGGAGGCGGGGTCATGATGGCCGATCTGCGCGTGACCCAGGTCCGTTCGGCCAACGGTGCCAACCCCAAGCAGCGGGCAGCGCTCCGCTCGCTCGGCCTCGGCCCCATCGGGTCCGCCTGCGAGCGACCCGACGAGCCCACCGTACGGGGGGCTCTGCGCGTCGTCGAGCACCTCGTCAGGATCGAACGCTGAGGGCCGTCGTGGACCCGGAGGACATCGGACTGCACTCGCTGCGCCCGGCGCCGGGCTCGCGCCACCGTCCCAAGCGGGTCGGCCGCGGCGAGGGCTCGGGCCTCGGCAAGACCTCCGGCCGCGGACACAAGGGGTACGGCTCCCGCTCCGGCTCGAAGAGCAAGGCGCGTTACGAGGGCGGCCAGATGCCGATCCACATGCGCCTGCGCAAGCTGCGCGGGCCGCACATGAAGAAGTCGATGCCCTTCGAGCAGTTCCGCACGCATACCCAGCCCGTCAACGTGCGCGACCTCGAGGCTCGCTTCGAGGCCGGCGACGAGGTCACGCCCCAGACCCTCGCCGCCGCCGGGCTCGCCACGCGCAAGGGCGTGCCCGTGAAGATCCTCGGCGAGGGCGACCTGACCAAGAAGCTGACCGTCCGCGTCCACGGCTTCTCGAAGGCCGCCCGCGAGCGCATCGAGTCCGCGGGCGGCAGCTGCGAGCCTCCGCCCGAGCTCTAGATAGCCGCCCGGGCTCGGACCCATGCTGCAGACGCTCCTCAACTCGATCCGCACGCCCGACATCCGGCGCAAGCTGCTGTTCACCGCGGCCATGCTCGCGCTGTACCGCCTCGGCTCCTTCATTCCCGCCCCGGGGATCGACGTGACGGCGGTCGAACGCATCGCCCAGAGCTTCCAGGGCTCGAACGTGCTCGGCTTCCTCAACCTGTTCTCGGGCGGCAGCCTGCAGCGCTTCGCGATCTTCGCCCTCGGGATCATGCCCTACATCACCGCGTCGATCATGCTGCAGCTCCTGACCGTGGTGCTGCCCTCGCTCGAGAAGCTGCGCAAGGAGGGCGAGGTCGGTCAGCAGAAGATCACCCAGTACACGCGCTACCTGACCGTCGGGCTCGCCTTTGGTCAGTCGATCGGCTACGTCTTCCTGTTTCGCTCCTTCGGCGCGACCGCCGGCACCTCGGTGGTCGAGAACTTCAACTTCAGCGCGGTCTTCATCATCGTGACCACGCTTACCGCGGGAACGGTGCTCGTCATGTGGCTCGGCGAGCTGATCACCCAGCGCGGCATCGGCAACGGCATCTCGCTGATGATCTTCGCGAGCATCGTCGCCGGTCTGCCTAACGGCCTCCAGGGCTGGTGGACGAACCCCGACCAGATCTTCAAGGTGATGATGCCCTTCCTCGCGCTGGCGGTCGTGGCCGCCGTCGTCTTCATGCAGGAGGGCCAGCGGCGGATACCCGTGCAGTACGCCAAGCGCGTCATCGGACGGCGGATGGCGGGCGGCGGCTCGACCTACCTTCCGCTGCGGGTCAACATGGCCGGCGTGATCCCGGTGATCTTCGCCGCCTCGCTGATGGCCTTCCCGCCCACCGTCGGGGAGCTCATCCAGGCGCCCTGGGCGCGGAGCATCTCGACCTTCTTCAGCCCGAGTGGGTGGGCCTACATCGTCGGCGAGTCGATCATGATCATCGTCTTCACCTACTTCTACACGGCCGTGACCTTCAACCCGGTCGAGCAGGCCGACAACCTCAAGAAGCACGGTGGCTTCATACCGGGGGTGAGACCGGGGCGGCCCACCGCCGAGTTCCTCGACCGCATCCTGAGCCGCCTCACCTTCCCGGGCGCCCTCTACCTGGCTGCCGTCGCGGCCCTGCCGACCCTCCTCATCAGCCAGACGTCGGCCAACTTCTTCTTCGGCGGCACGTCGATCCTGATCGTGGTCGGCGTCGCCCTCGACACCATGAAGCAGCTCGAGGCGCAGCTGATGATGAGGAATTACGAAGGATTTCTCAAGTAGCGCTCCGGGCGACGAACGTCGACAGCCGAGGTGCAGACGGCGCGGTCGTTCCGATACGCTGCCGCGCCTCGTGGCGCAGCTCAACCTCATCCTCCTTGGTCCTCCGGGGGCTGGGAAGGGCACCCAGGCCGAGCGTCTCGTCGACGACTTCGACCTTCCCTACTACGCCACCGGCGACATCCTGCGCGCGGCGGTCAAGGAGGAGTCGGAGCTCGGGCGCAAGGCCGGCGAGTACATGGAACGGGGGGACCTCGTTCCCGATGAGGTGGTCGTCGAGGTCGTCGTCGACCGCATCGACCGCACCGAGGCCGAGGACGGCTTCCTGCTCGACGGCTTTCCGCGCAACCCCGAACAGGCCCGGGCCCTCGACGACGAGCTGAGCCGGCTCGGCCGTGAGCTCACCGCGGTGCTCCTGATCGAGGTCGACGACGACGAGGTCGTGCGCCGCCTGGCCGGGCGCCGCGTGTGCGTCAAGAACGGCCACCTCTACCACGTCGAGTTGGATCCGCCGAAGCGAGAGGGCGTCTGCGATCAGGACGGGTCGAAGCTGGTCCAGCGCGACGATGATCGTTCCGACACCGTCAAGCACCGGCTCGAGGTCTACCGGGATCAGACGAGCCCGCTGGCCCAGGTCTACGAGGAGCGGGGGCTTCTGCGCCGCTTCGACGGCAGCCGCTCAACCTCCGAGGTGCACGACCACATCCGCGCCACGCTCGCGACGCTGCGGCTCGAGAGCGAGCTGTAGCAGCCCGGCTGTAGGCTCGTCTCGGTTGATCGTCCAGAAGACCCACTTCCAGATCGAGCAGATGGCGGCCGCGGGGCGGATCCTCGCCCGCTGCCTGCAGCTCGTGCGTGCCAAAGCACGCCCGGGAGTGACTACGCGGGAGCTCGACAAAGTGGCCGAGCGGTGCATCCGGGCTCAGGGCGGCGAGCCGGCTTTCAAGGGCTATCGCGGGTTCCCAGGCTCGATCTGCGCCTCGCCGAACTCGATGATCGTGCACGGCATCCCCGATGGCTACCGACTCGAACGCGGCGACATCCTCGCCATCGACGTGGGCGTCGAGCTCGACGGCTGGGTCGCGGATGCGGCGGTTACCGTAGCCGTGGGCCAGGTCTCTCCGGTGGCGCGCCGGCTGCTCGACACGACCTCCGCCGCGCTCTTCGACGCCGTGGAGCAGTGCCGGCTCGGCAATCGCCTGGGTGACGTGTCCCGCGCCGTGCAGCGGCGCGTCGAGGACGACGGCATGGCCGTCGTGCGCTCGCTGGTCGGGCACGGCATCGGGCGATCGATGCACGAGGATCCGCAGGTGCCGAACTTCGGGGCGCCCGGCACGGGCCTCGAGCTGACCGAGGGAACGGTGCTCGCCGTCGAGCCGATGGTCACGGCGGGCGGCCCCGCGATCCGGATGGGCTCGGACGGCTGGTCGGTCTACTCGCAGGACGGATCGCTCGCGGCGCACTTCGAGCACACGATCGCCGTGACCGCCGACGGGCCTCGGATTCTCACTCCCTGGCACCTCGACGAGGAGTCGTGGGCGCGACCCGAGCGACGCGCCGAGACTGCCTGAAACCGCTCGTCCCTGCTAGGCTGCAGGGTCGTGCTGTGGACCGACTCCTGGGTCCGCCGCGCCACCTCTGGAACTCCGTCGAGGATCGCGAGAGCGGTGAAGGTTCGAGCTTCGGTCAAGCCCATGTGCGAGAAGTGCAAGATCGTGCGCCGTCATGGCGCCGTCTTGGTGATCTGCCCGAACCCTCGGCATAAGCAGCGACAAGGATAGGGAGCGTATGGCGAGAATCGCGGGCGTGAACGTGCCACTCAACAAGCGCGTGGAGGTTGGACTCACGTACATCTACGGCGTCGGCGAGGCGACCGCTCGCAAGCTGCTCCAGGATGCCGGCATCGATCCGGACACCTACGTCCGCGACCTCACCGACGATGAGGTCATCAGGCTCCGCAACTCCGTCGACCAGGAGCTGAGCGTCGAAGGCGATCTGCGCCGCGAGCGCTCCCAGAACGTCAAGCGCCTGATGGAGATCGGCGCCTACCGCGGCCTGCGCCACCGGCGCGGGCTGCCGGCCAACGGACAGCGGACGAAGACCAACGGCCGCACGCGCAAGGGTCCCCGGCGGATGCAGGTCGCCGGCAAGCGCAAGGTGAATAAGTAGTGGCCCTTCTGCGGCGACGTGACGGGAAGTACGACTGATGGCCCAGCAGCGCCCCGGACGCGGGCGCGGGCGTCGCCGTCCTCGCCGCAACGTACCTGTCGGTCAGGCCCACATCAAGACGAGCTTCAACAACACGATCGTGACCCTCACCGATCGTGAGGGCAACGTGCTCGCCTGGGAGTCCGCGGGCGGCGCCGGCTTCAAGGGCTCGCGCAAGTCGACCCCGTTCGCCGCTCAGGTGACCGCCGACTCGGCGGCCCGCAAGGGCATGGAGCAGGGCCTCGAGAAGGTCGAGGTCTTCTCACGCGGCGCCGGCTCGGGTCGCGAGACCGCGATCCGCTCGCTGCAGGCCGCCGGCCTCGAGGTCACGGGCCAGCGCGACGTCACGCCGCAGGCCCACAACGGCGTCCGGCCCAAGAAGCGGCGGAGGGTGTAGGGATGGCCCGTGATCGCGGCCCCCAGTGCAAGCAGTGCCGGCGCGAGGGCGAGAAGCTCTTCCTGAAGGGGGAGCGCTGCCTGACCGAGAAGTGCGGCGTCGAGCGACGCGCGTATCCGCCCGGCGAGCATGGGCGCGGGCGCCAGAAGCAGTCCGAGTACCGCCTTCAGCTACGCGAGAAGCAGAAGGCGCGGCGCTACTACGGCGTGCTCGAGAAGCAGTTCCGCAACTACTACGATCGCGCGAGCCGCCAGAGCGGGGTCACCGGCGAGAACCTGCTGCGACTGCTCGAGAGCCGCTTCGACAACGTGCTCGTGCGGCTCGGCTTCGCGGGCTCTCGCCGCCAGGCGCGCCAACTCATCCTGCACGGCCATTGGGCGGTCAACGGCCGCCGCGTGAACATCCCTTCCTACCACGTTCGCGCGAACGACGTGATCGCCATGCGGGCGGGCTCGGGAGCGACTGACGCGGTCCGCGAGGCCACCGATCTCGTCTCCGCCGTCCCGGCCTGGCTCCAGGCCGACCACGACGGGCTTACGGCGAAGGTTCTGCGCCACCCGGAGCGGAGCGAAATCTCCGTGCCGGTGCAGGAGCAGCTCATCGTCGAGCTGTACTCGAAGTAAGAAGTCAACGCAGTAGTCCGAGCCCGTAGCCGCCCTCCAGGGCGGACAACCACGCGCCCGACCCGAAGAGAAGGAACACGAGAATGCTCGACTTCCAGACCCCTCAGATCTCCTCCGAGAAAATGGCCGACAACCGCACCCGCGCAACCGTCGAGCCGCTCGATCGAGGCTTCGGCTACACGTTTGGGAACTCGCTTCGGCGGGTGCTCCTCTCCTCGCTCGCCGGCGCCGCGGTCAAGAGCGTGCGCGTCGAGGGGGTGGCCCACGAGTTCTCGACGATCGACGGCGTCACCGAGGACGTCACCGACATCGTGCTGAACTTGAAGGAGATCGTCTGCCGGATGCACTCCGAGGCCGATGAGGTCGAGGCCCCGCTCGTGGCCGACGGCCCCGGCGAGGTTACCGCGCACGACATCGACCTGCCGGCGGGCATCGAGATCCTCAACCCCGACGCCCACATCGCGACGCTCGAGCCGGGCACGCGGATCGAGATGTACCTGACCATCGGCCGGGGGCGCGGCTACTCGCCGGCCGAGGACAACAAGACCGAGGATCAGCCGATCGGGGTCATTCCGATCGACTCGATCTTCTCGCCGGTCAAGCGCGTCGCCTACCAGGTCGAGACCGCCCGCGTCGGTCAGCGGACCGACTTCGACAAGCTCACCCTCGACGTCGAGACCGACGGCTCGAAGGAGCCCGAGGATGCGCTCGCCGAGGCGGCCGAGATCCTCATCAGCCGGCTGTCGATCTTCACCGAGGCTGACCGGGTGGAGGCGCTGCGAGGCGCGGGCGACGGCGTCGTCGAGGTGGGCGCGGATCTCGCGCCCGGGGGCGGCGGGATTCGGCGTGCCGACGGCATGGACGAGATCCTGATCGAGGAGCTCGAGCTCGGGGTGCGCTCCTACAACTGCCTTAAGCGGGCGGGGATCCAGACCGTCGGCGAGTTGCTCCAGCGCTCGGAGACCGAGCTCGCGGCCATCCCCAACTTTGGCTCGAAGTCGATCGAGGAGGTGAGGGAGACGCTCCGCGCCCGCGGGCTGTCGCTGCGCGACGCCTAGACCCAGACCGGGCCCGCGCCTCCCGCGCCACGCGGACGCGTACTCTCAACGTCATGCGCCACAAGAAGACCCGACACAAGCTCAGCCGCGACTCCGCGCACCGCAAGGCGCTGCTCATGAACCTCTCGCGTGAGGTCATCGACCACGAGCGGATCCGAACCACGCACGCCAAGGCCAAGGCACTCCGTCCCGAGGTCGAGAAGCTGATCACGCTCGCCAAGCGCGGCGATCTCCACGCCCGCCGCCAGGCCATGGCCGCCCTCGGACAGGACAAGTTCGTCGTCTACAAGCTGTTCGAGGAGGTGGCGCCGCGGTACTCGGAGCGCCCGGGGGGCTACACGCGCATCCTCAAGCTCGGACCGCGCCCCTCGGACGCCACCGAGATGGCGTTGATCGAGCTCGTGTAGGCGGGGCAAGCGTGACCGACGTCGAGCAGCTCAAGGAAGCCACCCGGCAGGTCTGGAGCCGCGGCGACTACGTGAAGCTGGCGGCACGGGTCGAGAGCGCGGCACAGGAGCTCGTCGACGTCTGTGCGATCTCGGCCGGCCAGGAGGTGCTCGAGGTGGCGGCCGGGAACGGCAACGTCGCCGTGCTGGCGGCGCGCGAGGGAGCTGCCGTCGTGGCCTCGGACCTCACCCCGGCGATGGTCGAGCTCGGCCGTATGCGCACCGAGACCGAAGGGCTCGATGTCGAGTGGCGCATCGCGGACGCCGAGGAGCTTCCCTTCGACGACGAGAGCTTCGACTGCGTCACCTCGGCCTTCGGTGCGATGTTCGGTCCCCGCCCCGATGTCGTGGCCGGCGAGCTCTTTCGGGTGGTCCGGCCCGGAAACACGGTCGGCATGGCCAACTGGACGCCCGAGGGCTTCATGGGCCGCTTCTTCGAGCTCTTCAACCGTTACGGGCCGCCGCGACCCGATGACCTGCCGCATCCACTCGAGTGGGGGAGGGAGGAGGTCGTACGCGAGCGCTTCGAAAGCCTCGCCGGATCGATATGGACCGAGCCGCGGTGGGTCCGCTGGAGCTTTGCCGACCCCGACGAGGGATTTCGCTTCTACGGCGAGACCGCCGGCTCGTCGAGCGCGCTCGTGGCGACGCTCGACGAGGAGGCGGTCGCGCGCCTACGGGCGGATTTCGTCGAGCTGGTCGAGGGGTGGAACCAGGCCTCCGACGGCTCGGTCGAGATCGACGCCGAGTACCTGCTCGTGGTCGCGCGCCGGCCGGGGTAGTCGCTACGACGGGCCGTCGACCTTGATCGGCTGCCAGCCCGGGACGGTGTTGCCCTCAGGCGGGATCGGACGCTCCCGCAGGATTCGGGCGAGGTGGACTACGTTGTGGGCCATCCAGCTCGCGGTCTTCCGGGTGTATGCGCTCCGGTTCCACCCGTCGGCCTCGATGAACGAGGGACCGGGGCCCGAGTCGCCCACCCAGTAGCAGTCCGCGTTGGGCGGGACCGGGCATCCCAGGTGCCCCAGGTTGAACAGCGTCGTGCCGGCGGCGTCGTGCGCTCCGTCCTCGTTGCCGGTCACGACGACGCCGCCGACCGTGTTGTAGAGGGGGTACTGACCGACCTCGTTCGTGTCGTTGTAGGTCCCGTCGAGGCGCTCGATCACCATCTGGCAGACGCTCGAGCGCACCCCGAACCAGATCGAGGTGCCGATGATCAGGATGTCGGCGGCGAGGATCTTGGCGAGGATCTTCGGCCACTCGTCGCCGTCGCCGAGGTCGGACTCGACGCCGAACGGGATGTGGTGGTCGACGATCCGCACGATCTCGGTCTCGCACTCGAGCTCGTCGAGGATCTCGGCGACCCGGTCGAGCAGCGCCTCGGTGTCGAGACCTGCGGCGAGGGCTTGAGCGTGCAGTTGAGCATCAGGGCCGTGAGGTCGGCCATGGACGGCTCCTGTCTTCGGAGGGCGGGGTGAGTGGCGTGACCCTACCCGGAGCACGCGCTCGGCCGCAACACCCGAGGCGGTGACGTAAGGTCGCCGTTCGATGACCGCGCGGCTCGAGCTCGAGTACGACGGCGGCGGCTTTGCCGGCTGGGCTCGCCAACCGGGCGCGCGCACCGTACAGGGCGTCGTCGAGGAGGCGCTCGCGGCCGCGGGGCGGCCGGCCGTGCTGACTGTGGCCGGACGGACCGACGCGGGCGTCCACGCGCGCGGGCAGGTGGCGAGCCACGAGGGCCAGCCGCTTGCCGTCGAGAGGCTGAACGCATCGCTGGCACCTGACGTTCGGGTGCTCAGCAGCGTCTCGGCGCTCGCGGGCTTCGACGCCCGTCGCGACGCTCGCGCCCGCACCTACCGCTATCGCGTCCTCGCCCGCCCGACCGCGAGCCCCTTCGAGCGCGGGCGGGCGCTGCACTGGCCGAAGCCTCTCGATCGCGACCTCCTCGCAGCGTGCGCGGAGCCCGTCTGCGGTCGCCACGACTTCAGCGCGTTCACGCCGACCAGGACCGACCACGTGCGCTTCGAGCGCGAGGTCTTGCGGGCCGAGTGGCTCCAGGACGGTGCGGACGCGCTCGAGCTGTGGATCGAGGCCGACGCGTTCATGCGCCACATGGTCCGGACCCTCGTAGGGACAATGCTCGACGTCGCGGGGACACGGCGGTCGCTCGAAGGTCTCGAGCGCCTGCTCGAGGGACGACCACGGTCGGACGCCGGTCCGACGGCCCCCGCGTGCGGGCTCTACCTGGAGTCGGTCCGGTACTGACCGCAGACGCGGAGTCGTAGCGCGGGCGCGCCCGCCCCGGCCCCTATCCTCAGCGGTCGCCATGAAGGTCCTCCTCACCAACGACGACGGCATCCAGGCCAAGGGCCTCAACACGATGCGCCGCGCCCTGTTGGCGCTCCCGGGCGTCGAGCTCGCCGTGATCGCACCCGACTCGAACCGCAGCGCGAGCGGCCGGGGGATCACCACGCGCGCACCGCTGTGGGTCGAGGAGATCGCCTTCGGGGACGGCACGACCGGCTTTGCCACCGAGGGGACCCCCGTCGACTGCGTGCGCTTCGCCGCGCTTGGTCTCGTCGAGTCGTCGCCCGATCTGATCGTCTCGGGAATCAACCACGGCTCGAACCTCGGCGACGACATCACGTACTCGGGCACGGTGGCCGCGGCGCTCGAGGGCATCGTGCTCGGGATCCCGGCGATCGCCGTCTCGCAGCAGTCGGTGAGGGGGGAGATGGACTTCCGCCTCGGCGATCGCTTCGACTTCGAGCGCGCCGCCGCCTTCGTCGCGCGCCTCGTGGAGGAGCTCGCGGACGTGCCGATGCCCTCCGGCACGCTTCTGAACGTCAATTGCCCGGCCGGCGAGCCCCGCGGGGCGCGCGCCTCGAAGCTCGGGAAGCGGATCTATCGGGACAGCCTGCACCTCGCCGAGGAGAGCGGTGGACGGCGGCGCTACCGGATCTACGGCGAGAGCCCCGGCTATCACCACGAGGAGGGCACCGACTTCGCGGCGATCGCCGACTGCGCCATCTCGGTGACTCCCCTTCACTTCGATCTCACCGACACGGCCGGGATCGACGCGCTCGCCGGCTTCGACCTCGGCCGGCTGCTCGAGCCGGCGGTGAGCGGGGTTGACTAGCGCTCCGGGCGCAGAGCAGGGCGCGGCCGCCGAGCGCGCCGCCGAGCTGCGTTCGGAGATCGAGCGCCACAACCACCTGTACTACGTTCTCGACGAGCCCGCGGTCTCAGACGCCCAGTACGACGCGCTGCTCAATGAGCTGCGCGACCTCGAGGGCGTCCACCCCGAGCTGCTCACCCCCGACTCGCCGACCCAGCGCGTCGGCGGACATCCGCTCGAGAAGTTCATCCAGGTCGAGCACCTCCAGCCCATGCTGTCGCTCGCCAACGCCCGTGACGAGGGGGAGCTGCGCGCGTGGGCGGTTCGGGTGGCCACCCTCGCCGAGAAGAGCGGGCTCGACGGAAGCGCCATCGACTACGTGGCCGAGCCCAAGATCGACGGGCTCGCGATCTCGCTGCTGTACGAGGACGGGGCGCTCGTACGGGGAGCGACCCGCGGCGACGGTGAGATCGGCGAGGACGTGACCCACAACCTGCGCACTATCGGCGCCATCCCGCTCCGGGTGCCCGACGCTCCGAGGACCCTCGAGGTCCGTGGCGAGGTCTACCTGCCGCGCTCGGCCTTTGCGCGCCTCAACGAGGTGCGCGCAGCCGCCGGCGAGCCGACCTTCGCCAATCCTCGCAACTCCGCCGCCGGCTCGATCCGCCAGCTCGATCCCCACGTCGCCGCCGCGCGACCGCTGTCGATCTGGTGCTACGGCGTCGGAGCCGTCGACGGCCTCGAGCTCGAGACCCACCGCGAGTGGCTTGACTGGCTCCGCGCGCGCGGCTTCAAGGTCAGCCCGGAAGTCGAGGTCTACTCCGAGGTCGAGTCGCTCGCCGCGGGGTGTCGTGCCTGGGAGGAGCGCCGCGAGGCGCTCGACTACGAGATCGACGGTGTGGTCGTCAAGGTCAACGGGTTGTCGATCCAGCGCGGCCTCGGCGTCGTCGGTCGCGAGCCGCGCGGAGCGATCGCCTGGAAGTTCGCTCCCATGACCGCGCAGACCATCCTGCGCCGGGTGGCCTGGAACGTCGGTCGGACCGGCCACCTCGTGCCGTTCGCCGACCTCGAGCCGGTCCCGGTCTCCGGCGTGATCGTCAAGCTCGCCACGCTCCACAACGAGGAGGACCTCCACCGCAAGGACGTGCGCGACGGCGACGAGGTGGTGGTCATGCGCGCCGGCGACGTAATCCCCCAGGTCGTGTCCCCGACGCCGGCGGCGCAGCGCAATCCCGAGCGCGGCGAGCCGCCGCGTCCGCCCGAGCGCTGTCCCTCCTGCGATACGCCGACCGTCAAGCCCGAGGAGGGGGTGTGGACGATCTGCCCCAACCGGGCGTCGTGCCCCGGTCAGCTCCACCAGGCGGTCAAGCACTTCGTCTCGCGCGGAGCCATGGACATCGAGGGCCTCGGCGAGCGCCAGGCCGAGCGCTTCCTGGCCGACGGCCTGATCGGCGACGTGGCCGGCATCTACGAGCTCGACCAGGAGCGACTCACCCGGCTCGAGGGCTTCGGCGAGACCTCGGCCGGCAATCTCCTGGCCGCGATCGACGTCTCGAAGGAGCGTCCCTTCCACCGTGTGCTGTTCGCGCTCGGAATCCCGGGAATCGGAGCAGTGGGCGCCCGCGCGCTCGCCCACCACCTGGGCTCGATGGACGCCCTGCTCGGGGCCACGGCCGAGGACGTCGAGGAGATCGAGGGAATGGGCCCCGTGCTTGCCCGCGCGATCGTCGAGACCCTCGCCGAGGAGCGCACCCGCGCGTTGATCGAGCGCCTGCGCGCCCACGGCCTCCAGATGGAGGAGCGCGGCGCCGCCGCCCCGCCCGAGGGCCCGCTCTCGGGCCGCACGCTCGTCATCACCGGCACGCTGCCGAATCTGTCGCGCGACGAGGCGACGGCCCGGATCGAGGCGGCGGGCGGCAGGGTCACGGGCTCGGTGTCGGGTAACACCGACTACCTGGTCGCCGGCGACGACTCGGGGACCAAGCTCGCCCGCGCTCGGGAGGTGGGAATCGAGGTGATCGACGAGGCCGGTCTCGAGGCGCTCCTGGAGGGCTGACGGGCTTCGCACCCGGCGCTTTGCGCTAACGTCGCGTGTCGGTATGGCCAAGGTCGTAAAGCTCGAAGATGCGGCCAAGGACAAGGCCGTCCAGCGCCGCGGTGGCTCCCGCCGGCGCCGCAGCCTCGCTCGCACCGCTCTCGTCCTGGGGGGCGGTGGCTTCACGGGCGGGGTCTACGAGATCGGCGCGTTGCGCGCACTCGACCTGCTCGCGGTCAACCGCACGATCAATCAGTTCGACGTCTACGTCGGGACGAGCGCGGGGTCGATGATCGCGAGCCTCGCCGCCAACGGAGTGACGCCCGAGGAGATGATGCGGGTGGTCAACCAGCAGGTCCCGACTCCTTTCGAGGAAATCGACCTCGGCACGCTCCTGCGTCCCAACTACGGCGAGTTCGTCCGCCAGGGCGCGCTGCTCCCCTGGCGGCTTCTGGGCCTCGGGCGCGAGCTCGTGCGCGACCTGCGCTCGGTCTCGCTGATGGATCTCGGCGTCGCGCTCGCCGAGAACCTTCCCGCCGGGATCTACAACGGCTCGGGGCTCGAGCGCTATCTGCGCGAGGTCCTCGGAGAGCTCGACCGGACCGACGACTTCCGTGTCCTGCGCAACGAGCTCTTCCTAGCGGCCACCGACCTCGACACGTGCGAGCGCATCGTGCTCGGTGACGAGGGCTTCGAGGACGTACCGATCTCCCGGGCGGTCGCCGCCTCGACGGCGCTGCCCATGGTCTACCGCCCGGTCGAGGTCAAGAGCCGCCAGCTCGTCGACGGAGGCATTCGCTCGACCACCAACGTCGATATCGCGGTCGAGCGCGGGGCCAGCTTCATCATCGTCGTGAACCCGCTCGTGCCCTACGTCAACGACTTCCAGAAGATGATCCCGACCGCGCTCGGGAGCCGGGTGCGGCGGGTCTCCGACATGGGCTTCCCGCAGATCGGCTACCAGGCGTTCAAGCTGCTGGCCCACCAGCGCCTGCACGAGGCGGTCTCGCACTGGGAGCGCAAGTACCCGGGCGTCGACATCATCCTCATCGAGCCCGACCCCAACGACGAGTTGATGTTCGAGACCAACATCATGAACTTCAGAAAGCGGGTCGAGATCGCCCGCCACGGATTCGAGTCGGTCACCGTGCGGCTCGCCCGCGACTACGACCGCTTCTCGGCGGTCTGCGCCCGACACGGGATCGAGATCTCCGCGGCGCGGGTGCGCAACGTCGTTCAGCACTTCGAGCGCCAGCGCGAGGACACCAGCGCCTGGCGGCGCATCCTCGAGCAGACGACCGGGGCGCTCCTGCGCCAGGCCCAGGGCTCGCGGCGAGGATCCCGGGAGACGACGGGCTCCTAGCTCGCGTAGAGCGCCTCGATATCGCGCTCGTACTTCTCGCTCACCACGTTGCGCTTGACCTTCAGGGTCGGGGTGAGCTCGCCGGTCTCCTGCGTGAGGTCGTGGGGGAGGACGACGAACCGCTTGATCTGCTCGACGCGCCCTACGTCGGCGTTCACCGCATCGACGGTTCGCTGTATCTCGGCGCGCATGGCCTCCGAGCTCGGCAGCTCCTCGACGGGGATCCCGTGCTGCTGTGCGAACGCGGGCGCCTCCTCGGGATCCAGGGTGAGCAGCGCCACGAGATACGGTCGGCGGTCGCCCACCACCACGGCTTGGGAGATCCAGCGGTTCTGCTTCAGGCCGTTCTCGAGATTGGTGGGCGTGATGTTCTTGCCGCCGGCCGTGATCAGGATGTCCTTCTTGCGCCCGTTGATGAACAGGAAGCCGTCGCCGTCGACGTAACCGAGGTCGCCGGTGTGCAGCCACCCGTCCACGAGCGTCTCGGCGGTCGCCTCCTCGTCCTTGTAGTAGCCCTGGAACATGTTCGCGCCCCGGAGCAGGACCTCGCCGTCCTCGGCGATCTCCACCTCGACGCCCGGAAAGGGCTTTCCGACCGATCCGAGCCGGTAGTCCTCGAGGGTGTTGATCGTCGCCCCGGTCGAGGTCTCGGTCATCCCGTAGGCCTCGAGCACGGGTACGCCGCTGGCGAAGAAGAACTCGAGGATCTCCCGGGCGATCGGCGCGGCGCCGGTGACCGCCTGGCGCAGCTCGCCGCCGAACAGGCCCCTCACCTTCGAGAGCACCTGCTTGTCGGCGACGGCGTACTGGCGCGCGAGCAGGAAGCCGGGACGCCTGCCATCTCGCTCGAGCTCGCGAACTCTGCTTCCGACGCCGATCGACCACCAGAAGACCTTTTCCTTGAAGCCGCCCGCCTCGGCGATCCGCGCGGTGGCCTGCGTGTAGATCTTCTCGAAGATCCGCGGAACCGAGGGGAAGTAGGCCGGCTTGACGTCGCTCAGGTTGGGGACGATCTTGAGCGGGTCCTTCTCCCAGTAGGCGATCGTCGCGCCGAGGTCGATCGCGACGAACTGAACCAGGATCGCGAAGGCGTGCGCGAGCGGGAGGAAGAGGTACACGACCTCGCCCTGGGCCAGCACTGCCTGCGACTCGACCATGTCGCACATCGCGCGGTAGTTGCCGTGGGTGAGGATGCAGCCCTTGGGCGGTCCCGTGGTGCCCGAGGTGTAGATGTAGAGGCAGGTGTCGTCGGAACCGACGGCGGTGGCGCGTTCCTCGAGCTCCGAGTCGTCGCGCCCGCGCCCGCGCTCGCGCAGGTCGTCGAGGGAGATGGCGTCGCCCGTGTCCCCGCTCGGGTCCATGACCACGACCAGCTCGAGGTTCGGCAGCTCGGACTGAACGTGACGGACCTTGGCGAGCTGCTCGGCGTCCTCGACGAAGACGACCCGCGAGTCGGAGTGGCCGAGCACGTAGCGGCATTCCTCGGGCGAGTTGGTCTGGTAGATCGACACCGATGCCGCTCCCGCGGCGAGGATGCCGAAGTTCGCGTAGGTCCACTCCGGACGCGAGTTCGAGAGGATCGAGACCCGATCGCCGCGCTCGATGCCGAAGTCGGCGAGCCCGAGCGCGACCTCCTTGACCACCTCCGCGAGCTCGCGGTAGGAGACGTCGACCCAGCGGTCGCCGGACCTGTGCCGGAGCGCCGGTCGATCGGCGTGAAGGCGGCCCGCGAGCAGGACGATATCGGCGATCGTCCTCGAGCCGGTGTTGGCCTGCGATGCTGGGACCGTCTTCACTTCCATCTCGCCATCCTTGGTGCGTTCGGGTGCGAGACGGGAATTGTACGGCCGTGAGCCGCTATCGCCGCCGAGGCATCCTGAGTCCTATCCGATGGTTGGGATGGGCGCCCCCGGTACGACCTCGTCCCTCAGACCTTGGCCGGCTCCGGGCGTGCCTGGGCGTCGCGGAGCGAGGTGACGAACAGCGTCTTGTCGATCCGGCCCTGGAAGATAGGTACACCGAGCTCCATGCAGCGGGTGATCACCTCTCGACGGTGCATCCCGATCTCGCGACCAAGCTCGGTGGGGGTCAGGTGTATCGCCATCGCGCTCCTCTCCTCGTTTGCCGCCTGAGAGAACATTGTTACCGCTCGGGTCGGACGTTGCAAGCGGTTTTTCGTCCAATCTGCGGATGCTCTGAGCAGATTGTCCTAAACCGGGTTCGCGACCTCCACGAAGCGGTGCTCGATCCCGAAACGGTCGGCGATCAGCTCGCCGAGGCGGCGGACCCCGAAAGTCTCGGTCGCGTAGTGCCCGCCGGCCACGAAGTGGATGCCCGCCTCGCGGGCGTCGGCCATCGCCGGCTCCGAGGGCTCGCCGGTGACGAGCGCGTCGAGACCGCGCTCGACGGCCTCGGCCAGGGTTCCCGCCCCGCCGCCCGACACGATCCCGACGCTGCGCACGGACGCCGGCCCCTCGGCGAACACGAGCGGCTTCCGCCCGAAGGCCGCGGTGGCGCGCTCGACGAGCGCGGCCGCGGATACACCCTCTCCGCGGACCCGTCCGACCCACCCGATCGAGCGACCGCGATGCTCGCCGAAGGGCTCGCAGCGGTCGAGGCCGAGCGCTGCGCAGATGAGCGCGTTATTGCCGACGTCGGCGTGCGCGTCGAGCGGCAAGTGATAGGCGACGAGCGACAGGTCGGCGCCGAAAAGCGCCTCGAGGCGAGCCTTCTGGGGCTCGGTCATCACCGCCGGTCCCTTCTCCCAGAACATGCCGTGGTGGCACAGGACCATCTGCGCACCCGCAGCGGCCGCCGCAGCAAAGAGCTCTGCGTGGGCCGATACGCCACTGACCACGAGGCCGACCTCTGGCGAGCCCGGCACCTGGAGACCGTTGGGGCCGTGGTCGGGCCATCCCCGAGCGTCAAGCAGCTCGTCGAGGAAGGCGACGATCTCATCCCGGCTCGCCATGCCTCCGCGAGGCTAGCGCCGAGATGCCACCGCAGCATGTGCGGTCGAGCGCGGCCGGGTAACCTGCTCCCATGGCGCGGCCGAGCACCGCGGCGGAGGAGGGGACCTTCCTCGAGTCGCTCATGGACACCAACCTGTACTCGATGGGCGCGTACTTCTCTGATCAGCACCCCGACCTCGTCGAGCAGGTGATAGGGGAGAGCGAGGCGATCGAGGAGGACGGCCTGGTCGGCTATGCCGAGGAGCACGATCTCTCGCTCGAGCAGTGCTTCCAGACGCTTCTCACGGGGCTGGCCGTGCGCTACTACAAGGCCGTCGCGGCGTAGCTTGTTGCCGCCGGGGAGGCGGCGAGCCCGGCTATGGAGCGGCCCGCAGGCGGTACACCGCGCCCCGACGCCCGCCGTAGCTGCGCGAGGTCATGTAGAGGCGACCTTGGGCGTCCTCACCGAAGCTGGTCAGGCGCGGGACGACCAGGCTCAGCGATGCGTTACTCGTGGCCCCTTCCGCACGCAGCGTCGCGGCGTGGAGGGCGCCGGTGCAGTAGTCGCCGTAGAGATAACGGCCGTAGAGCCGCGGCACCGCCCGGTCGCGCACGATGTAGCCGCCGGTGACCGAGCAGCTCGCTCCCCCGTCGTGCGTGTACTCGAGCACGGGCGGCCGGTGACCGGGCGCGCTGCAGCCGGCCGAGTAGCGGCGTGTTCCCTCGAAGCAGTTCCATCCGAAGTTGACGCCGCGGCGAGACTGGGAGACGAAGTCGACCTCCTCCATGGCGCCCTGGCCGACGTCGCCGATCGACATGTTGCCGTTGGCGCGGTCGAAGGAGAACCGCCAGGGGTTGCGCAGACCGTAGTGCCAGATCTCGTCGCGGCCCGAGCGGCCGACGAAGGGATTGCTGCTCGGGATCGAGTAGCCCCGTGTCGAGGTCGGGCGGCGGGGATCGATGCGCAAAACCTTTCCGAGCAGGCTGTCGCGGTCCTGCCCGCTGCGCAGCGGATCGCCGCCGCCTCCACCGTCGCCGGTGGACACGTAGAGGCCCCCGGCGCCGAACTGGAGCTGACCGCCGTTGTGGTTGGCGTGCGCCGAATGCTCGATCTCGAGCACTCGGCGGCGGCTGCTGCGCAGGGCGACGTCGGGGTTTCCTGCCGAGCGCCTGAACTCTTCGACGCGGAGATCGCCGCTGCCTCGCTGCGTGAAGAAGACGTAGAAGCGTCGGCTCGTCGCATAGTCGGGAGCGAAGGCCATCGAGAGAAGCCCACGCTCGCCCTCGTCGAACTCGACGATGCTCGAGATGTTGAGGAACGGGCGCCGGAGGGTCCGCCCGTTCTTGATGATGCGGATCTGACCGCTCTGCTCCACGACGAACTGACGGGCGGTGTCGCCCCGAGGTGAGGTGACGTAGACCGGGAAGGCGAAGGTTCCCATCCGCTGGAGCGCGAGCCCGCGAGCGGAGGTGTCGGCGACTTCGGCGCCGGGATGGAACGGATGGCTCAGTGCGCCCGGCGCCACGGCGGCGAGAGCGAGAAGAGCGATCACGAGAGCGGCAGGGACGAGCCCGCGCGACGAGCGGAGAGACAAGGGCATGAGGGTCATGGGTCGGCTATCGACCGCTGAACATGAACGTTGAGCTCGCGCGCGCCAACTGGCCGCGCAGGTTCACCGGCGCGGTCTCTCGATGCGCCGCTCGCAGCCGCGCGTTCGGTCCCCCGGGTCGACGTAGGCGCGGTCGAAGCCGGATCCACAGTCCACCGAGCTCTTGCGGCCGTCGCGCGCGTCGATCGAGTCGGCGCCGGGACCCCCATGCACCTCGTAGCCGGAGGGGTGAGTGAGCGACCGCACGGAGCCGCCCTCGTTGTGGAGGTAGATCTTGTCGTCGTCGTCGCCGCCGTCGACGAGCGACTGCGCGCTCGCGGTCAGGTAATCGTCGCCGGACTCGCCGTCGAGCCGGTCGGCGCCGCTCCCGCCCCACATCCGGTCAGGCCCGCCGCCGCCCCCGAGGCGGTCGTTACCGACCTGGCCGAGAATGGTGTCGCCGTCAGGGCCGCCCCCGACGGCGTCGTTGCCGTGCCCTGCGTAGACGCTGTCCTTACCCGCGCCACCGCGGATCGAGTCGTTTCCCGTGCCGGCGATCAGGAGGTCGACACCCGGACCGCCGGCGATGGCGTCCGCGCCAGGGCCGCCCTCGACGTAGTCGTCACCGCCCAAGGCGAGCAGCCTGTCCGCGCCTGCCTCGCCGTAGAGCTGGTCGGGACCATTGCTGCCGCGCAGGGTGTCGTCGCCGGGGGTGCCGACGGCGGTCTTGGCAATCGCCACGCCGGCGAGCGCGAGACAGAGCAGCCCGACGAGCAGGGGGATCGACAGCTTGCGGGTCACCTGTGCGCTAACCGGCGCGACCGGCCGAAGTTGCGCCTCGAGGCTTCCCATCATCGCTGGGAGACCGTGGCCTGGAGCTCGAGGGCGGCGCTAGGATCCCGGCCCGTGAGCGACAGCCAGCAATGGATCTGCGAGTCGTGCGGCTTCATCTACGACCCGGAGGAGGGCGATCCCGACGGCGGGGTGCCCGCCGGGACGCCGTTCGAGGAGATCCCCGACGACTGGTTCTGCCCGGTGTGCGGGGCGCGCAAGAAGGACTTCTCGCCCTTCGAGGGCTGATCGGGCGCCGGTCAGCTCAAGCCGCCGCGGCCAGCGCCACCTCGTCGGTGGCTGCGACGATCGCCTCGCGGACGGTGTCGACGAGCCGGCGCAGCTCGCTCGCCCCGATCGCGAGCGGCGGCATGAGGATGACGACGTCGCCGAGGGGGCGCACGACGGCGCCCCGCCGGCGTGCCTCGAGGGTCACGCGATGGCCCATGCGCCAGCCGAGCGGGAAGCCGGTGAGCTCGATCCCGCACATCAGACCTCGTCGGCGGACCTCGCCGACTGCTGACAGGGCCGCCACCGGCTCGAGGATCTCGTCGAGGAGGGCGTCGAGCTCCGCGACGTGCTCGAGCGTTCGCTCCTCCTCGAAGACCTCGAGCGTGGCCAGTGCGGCGGCGCAGGCGAGCGGATTGCCGGTGTAGGTGTGGCCGTGGAAGAAGGCTCGGAGCTCCTCGAACTCGCCGAGGAAGCCCTCGTAGACGCGCTCGGTGGTGAGCGTGGCGGCAAGCGGCAGGTAGCCGCCGGTCAGCCCCTTGGCGAGGCACAGGAAGTCGGGCGTCACGTTCTCGTGCTCGCAGGCGAACATCCGCCCCGTACGCCCGAAGCCGGTCGCCACCTCGTCGACGATGAGGAGCGCGCCGTGGCGGTCGCACAGCTCGCGCACCGAGCGCAGGTATCCCGGCGGGTGAATGAGCATCCCGGCCGCTCCCTGGACCAGTGGCTCGACGACCACCGCCGCCACCTCGTCGCCGTGGGAGGTGAGGATCCGCTCGAGGTCGGCCGCGTCGCCCGGCTCGGCCCGTAGCGCGTCGAAGAGGAGCGGGCGATACAACGAGTGGAAGAGGTCGATGCCGCCGAGCGACACGGAGCCCACCGTGTCGCCGTGGTAGGCCTCGCGCAGGGCGACGAAGCGGATGCGCCGCCGCGCCGCCGCATCCGCCTGCTGCTGCCAGAACTGGAACGCCATCTTCAGCGCGATCTCCACCGCGGTCGAGCCCGAGTCCGAATAGAAGACCCGCTGGAGGCCGCCTGGCGCGAGCTCGACGAGCCGCCGCGCCAACTCGATCCCAGGCGGGTGGGAGAGTCCGAGCATGGTGGTGTGGGCTACGCGGTCGAGCTGAGCGCGCACCGCGGCGTCGAGGCGCGGGTGGCGGTGCCCATGCACGTTGCACCACAGCGAGGAGACCCCGTCGATGTAGCGCCGCCCGTGGACGTCGATGAGGTCCGTGCCCTCGGCGCGCTCGATCACGAGCGGCTGCTCGCCGACCCAGCCGCGCTGCTGGGTGAACGGATGCCAGAGGTGAGCGTGGTCGGCCGAGGCTGGGTCCACGTTCGGGACCGTAGTTATCGTGGGGGACGGAATGCCCCCCCTTCCTCTGCTGGTCTTCGTCGTCGGGACGGGATCGCTCGGCGCGGAGATCGCGGCCGTGCGCCTGCTCGCCCCCTACTTCGGCGCCTCCACGGTCGTCTGGGCCAACACCATCGGCGTGGTTCTCGTGGCGCTTTCGGTCGGTTACTGGGTGGGCGGGCGCTGGGCCGACCGCCATCCCCACATGCGCGGACTGTGCCTGCTCGCTCTGGGTGCGGCCCTCCTGCTCGCGCTCGTGCCCTTCGCCGCCGACCCCCTGCTCGAGGTGGCCGTCGACGCGCTCGACTCGATCGCGGCGGGTGCCTTCTTCGGGTCGCTCGCCGCGGTGCTCGTGCTCGTGGCCGTGCCCGTGCTCCTGCTCGGGGCCGTCTCCCCGTGGGCGATCCGGCTCGCCGTGAGCGACGTCGGCGAGGCCGGTCGCGTAGCGGGTCGCCTGTACGCGCTCTCCACGGCGGGCAGCCTGTTCGGGACGCTCGTCTCGGCGCTCGCCCTGATTCCCCTCGTGGGCACGCGACGCACCTTCCTGCTGTTCGCCCTCGCGATCGCGCTGACCGCGGTGGCCGGGCTGCGGCCCGTGCGCCGCTACGCGCTTGCGCCGGCGGCGATCGCCGTGCTGCTCGCCCTGCCGGTGGGGACGCTCAAGGCGGCGGAGGAGGGATCGGGATCGCGGGTCGTGTATGAGACAGATACCCAGTATCAGTACGCGCGCGTGGTCGATCGCAGCGACGGGTCGCGCGCGCTCGAGCTCAATGAGGGCCAGGCCCAGCACTCGCTGTACGAGCCGGGGACGGTGCTCACCGGCGACGTCTGGGACGGCCACCTGGTGCTTCCCTTCCTCGTGCGCGAGCGCCCGCCCGAGCGCGTGGCCATCCTCGGCAACGCCGCAGGGACCACGGCCCGGGCCTACGAGCGCTTCTTCCCGCGCGCCCGCGTGGACGGCGTCGAGCTCGACCCCGAGCTGTCGGAGGTCGGGCGGCGCTTCTTCGACATGACCAACCCGCGCCTGCGGGTCTTCGACGAGGACGCGCGGCCCTTCCTGCGCCGGATCGACGCGCGCTACGACGTGATCTCCGTCGACGCCTATCGCCAGCCCTACATACCGTTCTACCTGACCACGGTGGAGTTCTTCAGGACCGCGCGGGAGAAGCTCGCTCGGGACGGCGTGGTGATCGTGAACGCCGGCCATCCCGAGGGCGAGGACGAGCTCGAGCGCGTGCTCACCGCGGCCATGCGCGAGGTCTTCCCGCACGTCGCCCGCGACCCGATAGAGCCGACGAACACGCTCCTCGTGGCCAGCGATACGCCGCTGAGCCTCGAGCGCTTGCGACGAGTGTCGGCGCGGGCGCTGCCGCGGGACCTGGAGCAGACCGGGCTCGGCGCGGCAGGTCGGGTCGGGGCCCCGCTCGGCGGCGGAGAGGCCTACACCGACGACCGCGCGCCCGTGGAGTGGTTGATCGACAAGTCGATCGTCGACTACGCCGCGGGCGGGGACTGAGGCGCTACTCGAGCGAGCCGGCGATTACGACCGCCGGGAGCGCTGGACCCGGCTAACGTCCGTCGCTCATGCGGCTGTCCATCGCCTCTGGGCTCGCCCTGCTTGGGGTCATCGCGCTTGGGTCGCCCTGCGGGGGATCCGGAGGCGGCGAGCGGGTCATCGAGCTCGGCCGGCCGGAGGCGTCGTTCTCGCGGGCCGGCTGGCGCACCGACTTCGCGCGCCACCGCGTCGCGCTCGAGGAGATCCGCAGCGGCGGCCCGCCGCGCGACGGGATCCCGCCGATCGACCACCCGCGGCCGGTGGATACGCGAGCCGCCGAACGCTTCCTCTCCGCGCGCGAGCCGGTGATCACCGTCGAGGCCGGCGGCGATGCGCGGGCCTACCCGGTGCGCATCCTCGTCTGGCACGAGATCGTCAACGATCGGCTCGGTGGCCGTTCGATCGCCGTCACCTACTGCCCGCTGTGCAACTCGTCGCTCGTCTTCGACCGCCGCGTGCGCGGGGGTGAGCTCTCGTTCGGGACCACGGGCAATCTGCGCCGCTCGAACCTCGTGATGTGGGACCGCCAGACGCAGACTTGGTGGCAGCAGCTCACGGCCGAGGCGATCGTCGGGAAGCTGGCGGGAGAGCGCCTGCGCCCGCTGGGAGCGCAGACCCTCTCCTGGGCGCAGTTCAAGCGCCGCTTTCCGAACGGCGACGTGCTGGCGCCCGAGACGGGTGAGAACGAGCGCGAGTACGACCGCAATCCATACCTGGGCTACGAGGAGCCGGCCAGCCGGCCTCATCTGTTCAGAGGGCCGGTGGACGCGCGGCTTGCGCCCAAGGACCGGGTGGTCGCGCTGCTTGGAGCGCGCCCTCCGGTCGTGGTCCCGTTCTCGCGGCTCGCGCGTGAGCCGGTGGTGGCGGTGCGGGCGGGGCGGGTTCCGGCCGTCGTGCTCTACGCCCGCGGCGTCGCCTCGGCGGTCGACCGGGACGCGGTCTCGGAGTCGAAGGACGTCGGCACGGCGGGTGCCTTCGATCGCCGCCTCGGCGCGCGGACGCTCTCGTTCGAGCGCCGCGGAGCCGCCTTCGTCGACCGCGAGACCGGCTCACGCTGGGACGTCACGGGCCGGGCGGTTGCCGGGCGCCTGAGCGGCCGGCAACTGCGACCTCTGCGCCACGACGAGCAGTACTGGTTCTCGCTCGCGGCGTTCCTGCCGCAGGCGCGGATCGCCGCCGGCCCGTAAGCCGGCGCCCGCACCGGTGCGGGCATCCGGCCAGGACCGCCACCCACGTGCCAGACGCGAGGGCGCGATCCGGTCGCGCTAGCGTTTCCGGCGTGCTGCTTGGCGCCGATCCGGCCACCGTCCGCGACCTCGCCGCCGGGCACGGGACTCCGTTGCTCCTGCTCTCGACCCAGGTCGCACGGCGCCAGTACCGCGCCCTGACGCACGCCCTGCCGAGAGTCGACGTGCACTACTCGATGAAGCCGCTTCCGCACCCCGCGGTGGTTCGGGCTCTGCGCGACGAGGGCGCGGCCTTCGATCTGGCCTCGGCCGGCGAGGTCGACCTCGCGCGTGTGCTCGAGGTCGATCCGCAGCGCTGCATCCACACACATCCGATCAAGCGCGACCGCGACATCCGCCACGCCCTCGACTTCGGCTGCCGCACGTTCGTCTTCGACAACCCGTACGAGCTCGCGAAGCTCGAGCCCTACAAGCGGGAGGTCGAGCTGTTGCTGCGGATCAGCTTCCCGAATCCCCAGGCACAGTGCGATCTTTCGCTCAAGTACGGCGTCGCGGCCGGCGACGCCCTCTCGTTGCTGGGCAAGGCCGCCGACGCGGGCTTCGCCGTGCGGGGTCTCAGCTTCCACGTCGGAAGCCAGGTCGCCGATCCTGGGCGCTTCGTGGCTGCGATCGCCGCTTGCGGGCGGCTCTTCGACCTGGCCGAGCTCGACGGCATCGCGCTCGACACGCTCGACATCGGCGGCGGCTTTCCCGTTCCCTACGTCGAGCCGGTGAGCGGGATCGCCGAATTCTGCGCGCCGATCGCCGCGGCCCTGGAGAAGCAGTTCCCGCACGCGCGCCTGATCGCCGAGCCCGGCCGGTTCGTCAGCGCCCCCGCGATGACGCTCGTGAGCTCGGTGATCGGCAAGGCGGAGCGCCAGGGATGCGTCTGGTACTACCTCGACGACGGCCTCTACGGCAGCTACTCGGGCAAACTGTTCGATCGCGCCGACTACCGGCTGATACCCCTCGCCGACCTCGAGGGCGCCGCACGACCGAAGCGTCACAGCGTCGTGGCCGGTCCCACCTGCGACTCGATCGACGTCATCTGCGAGGGCCGGCTGCTCGCCGAGATGGAGAGCGACGACCTCGTGGTCAGCCCGATGATGGGCGCCTACACGGCGGCCTCGGCGACCGACTTCCACCTTTTTCGCCGGGCCAAGGTCGTCGAGTTGGTGAGCGGGGAGGAAGCTCTCGCGGCGTCGTCGGCACCATCGCCGCCGCGCCGGATACCCGATCCGGTCGCGGCCCGGTGAGCTCGCCGGGGAGGATCCTCGTGGTCGGCCTCGGCGGCGTCTCCCGGTGCACGCTCCCGCTGCTGTTTCGCCACCTCGAGGTCGATCCGTCGCGGTACACGGTGCTCGACTTCGGCGACGTCGCGGCCGACGACGTGCGCTACGTGGAGGACAGCGGCGCGACGTTCGTCCGGGGCCGGATCACGCCGCAGAACCACCGCGCCGTGCTGGGCGAGCACGTCGGCCCCGGGGACCTCGTCATCGATCTCGCCTGGAACATCGACACCGTCGAGGTGCTCGACTGGTGCCACGGACGGGACGTCCGCTACGTCAACGCGTCGCTCGAGGTGTGGGACCCCTACGCCGGCTCTGCGAGCGAGCCGCCGCCCGCACGGACGCTCTACGCCCGGCACATGCGACTGCGGGAGAAGCTCGAGCGGTGGGGCGGCAACTCGGGCCCGACGGCGGTGCTCGACCACGGCGCCAACCCCGGCCTCGTCTCGCACTTCACGAAGGCCGCGCTGCTCGACATCGCCGACGCGTGGCTCGCCGACGGGGCCGAGCCCGGTCAGCGCCGTGAGGCCGTCGAGGAGGCGTGCGAGCGGCGCGCATTCAACCGACTCGCCCAGGCGCTCGGAGTCAAGGTCATCCACATCTCAGAGCGCGACACGCAGGTGAGCGCGGAGCCCAAGCGCGAGAACGAGTTCGTCAACACCTGGTCGGTGGAGGGCTTCTACGAGGAGGGGATCGGCCCAGCCGAGATGGGCTGGGGTACGCACGAGCGCGTCCTGCCACCCGGCGCCCACGAGCATCCGAGCGGCCCGCGCCACCAGATCTGCCTGGCCCAACCGGGGTGTCGCACCTGGGTGCGCTCGTGGGTGCCGTGTGGCGAGATCGTGGGAATGGTGATCCGCCACGGCGAGGCGTTCTCGATCTCCGAGCACCTGACCGTCGAGGCGAACGGCGTCCCCGCCTACCGGCCGACCGTCCACTACGCCTACTGTCCCACCGACGCCGCCATCGCCAGTCTGCACGAGCTCGAGATGCGCGGCTACGCGCTCCAGGAGCGTCAGCGGATCATGTACGACGACATCGTCGACGGCCGCGACGAGCTCGGGTGCCTGCTGATGGGGCATCCGTTCAAGAGCTGGTGGGCCGGATCGCTGCTCGATATCCACGAGACGCGCCGGCTCGTGGGCAACCACAACGCCACGACGCTCCAGGTGGCGGCGTCCGTGCTGGCCGCCGCGCGCTGGATGATCGACCACCCCCGCGAGGGAGTCTGCATGCCCGACGACCTGCCCCACGAGCCGATCCTCGAAGTCGCTCGCCCCTACCTGGGCACGCTCGTCTCCGAGCCGGTCGATTGGACGCCGCTCAAGCGCTGGCCCGATCCCTTCGCCGCCTACGCGCGCCCGAGGCCCGCCGACGAGGACGTGTGGCAGTTCTCGACGTTCCTGGTCCCCGGCCTTGCCGGATGAGCATGGGCGCTGGGTGCGCCCGCACCCTCAGGCGCTCGCTAGCGGCGCTTCGGTCAGGACCGCCGTGGAGACGAGGGTGTCGCCCGCCGCGGCGAGCGACCCGCTCGTGGTGTAGAGCAGTCCCGTGACCGGTACGCCGGTCAGCCGCTGGAGTGAGCGGCGATTGGCCCGCTCGAGCCGGCTTGCGCGCTCCCGCCACGGCGTCAGGACGATCTCCACGACTTCCAGTCCGACGGCGCGCAACGCCTCGACGGTGAGGAGGGTGTGGTTGATGGTCCCGAGTCCCGGGCGGGCGGCGACGACCATCGGCAGGGACAGCTCGAGGGCCAGGTCACGGACCAGGTAAGTGGGCGCGAGCGGGACCAGAACGCCGCCGACACCCTCCACCACGAGCACGTCGGCGCTCGCCGCCGCCTGAGCGGCGGCCGCGACGATCCGTCCGGGTTCGAGAGCGGTGCCGGCACGCTCGCCGGCCTGATCAGGCGACACCGCCGGTCCGAACCGGTACGGGGCCACGTCCTCGGGCGACTGGCCGGCGTTCGTCACCGCCGCCAGCAGATCGTGGTCGGGCGGCCACTCGCCGGGCGGCTCGTCCAGACCCGTGACGGCCGGCTTGAACGCCGCGACGCGCTCTCCCCGGGCAACGACGGCCGCGCAGATCGCCGCGGCCACGACCGACTTGCCGACCCCGGTGTCGGTCCCGGTGACGAACAGGCCGTCCACGGAAGCTACGCGGCGGCGGCGGCGAGCGCGCGAGCGTCGAGGGGCGCCTCCCGCCCCGAGAGTGCCTCGGGCGGAAGCGACTCGGCGACCGCCCGCGCGGCCTGGCGCAGCTCGCTGCGGGTGTGCGAGGCCATCACCGAGAGGCGCAGCCGCGAGGTTCCCTTCGGGACGGTCGGCGGGCGGATGGCCTGGGCGAACACCCCGCGCTCGAGGGCTCGCTCCGAGGCGCGGCTGGCCGCGGCCGGCGCCCCCACCACGAGCGGGACGATCTGCGTCCCCGACGAGGCGACGTCGACGCCCTCAGCCGCCAGGCCGTCACGCAGGAGCCGGGCGTTTCGACCGAGCCGGGCGACGCGCTGGGGCTCGGCCCGCATGACGTCGAGCGCGGCGAGCGCTCCGGCCACCGCCGGAGGCGGCAGCGCCGTCGAGAAGATCAGCGTGCGCGCCGAGTTCACCAGGTAGCGAGCGATCGTCGCGTCGCAGCACGCGTACGCCCCGTAGGAGCCGAGCGCCTTGCCGAGGGTGCCGACGACCACGTCGACCTCCTCGGCGACCCCGGCGGCCGCGGCCGCTCCGCGCCCGCCCGGCCCCAGCGTCCCGGTCCCGTGGGCCTCGTCGACCATCAGCCGAGCGCCGTGGCGGCGCGCGAGCTCGACGGTGCCCGCGAGCGGCGCGACGTCGCCGTCCATCGAGAAGACGCCGTCGGTGACAATCAGGCTGGCCCGCCCCGCGGCCTCGCGCAGCCGCCACTCCAGGTGCTCGAGGTCGGCGTGGCGGTAGACGAGCGTCTGAGCCCCCGCGAGGCGGCAGCCGTCGACGAGGCTCGCGTGGTTGAGCTCGTCGGAGAGTACGACCCCGCCCGCGCGCGCGAGCGCGGCCACGATCCCGGTGTTGGCCAGGTAACCCGACCCGAACAGGACACACCGCTCGGCGCCCCTGAACTCGGCGAGCTCCTCCTCGAGGCGCCGATGGATCGTCATGTTCCCCGAGATCAGCCGCGAGGCGCCGGCGCCCACGCCCCAGCGCATGGCCGCATCAGCCGCAGCCTCGCGTACGCGCGGGTGGTCGGCGAGGCCGAGGTAGTTGTTCGAGCACAGCAGCAGGACGGGCCGGCCGTCGAGCAGGACGCGTGGCCCCTGCGGCCCCGAGACGAGGCGCATGCGCCGCAGCAGCCCGCGGTCGCTCAGCTCGTCGAGGTGTCGCTCGAGGTCGTCCAAGCCGTCAGCCCCCGGGCGCCGCCGGATCGACCTGGACCACCTGGGGAAGGGCCACCGAGCCCTCCGCCGGTAGGGCGCGGTTGGGCGCCCCGTCCGGACGCGGGGGGACCGAGGGCTTCCTGTGGTGACGAAGCTGGGTCGAGGGATCCCAGAAGCGGGCCTCGGACCGACTGTCGACGAGCGCGGCTCCCTCCGCCTGCGGGGCCTCGCCCTCGAGCCACCCCGACCGGTTGTCGGGCCGTGGGTTCGACCCGTTGTCGTCCTGGCGGGCGACGCTGAGCCCGAGCTCCTCGAACATCGCCCGGTCGTCGGCGGGCTCCGAGCCGAGCGTGGTCAGGAAGTTACCCATCATCACGCCGTTGATCCCGGCCCGCACGGCGAGTGCGTGGAGCTCGCCGAGGTTCTCGACCCGTCCTCCGCAGAGCCGGAACAGAGCGCCGGGGAGGATCAGGCGGAAGATGGCGATCCACTTGACGGCCTCCCACGGGTCCATGTAATCGCGATCGCCGAACTTCGTTCCCGCCCGGGGGTTGAGCATGTTGATCGGCACGCTCGTAGGGTCGATCTCGGCGAGCTGGAAGGCCATCTCGACCCGCTGGGCGCGCGACTCGCCGAGGTTGAGGATCCCCCCTACGCAGGTCTCGAGCCCCGCCTCGCGCACGGCGTCGATGGTCCGCAGGCGTCCCTCGTAGCGCACCGTCGTCGACACCTCGTCGTAGTAGCTCTCCGCGGTCTCGACGTTGTGGTGGACGCGCTGGATCCCGGCCTCCTTGAGCGCGCGCGCCCGGTCGGCCGACATGTGCCCGACCGACGCGCAGCGCTTGAGGCCGGTCTGCTCTGCGACGAGGCGGGCGCCGTCGAGGATCTTCTGGAAGTCACGCTTCGAGAGGCCCTGGCCCTGGGTGACCATGCAGAAGCGGTGCGCGCCCGCCGCTTCCGCCGCCCTGGCGTGCTCGAGGATCTCCTCCGGCGACATCATCGCGTGCATCGGGGTGTCGGCCTCGGCGAAGCGCGACTGCGCGCAGAAGCCGCAGTCCTCGGCGCAGCCGCCCGACTTGGCGTTGACGAGCGAGCACATGTCGGTCGAGTCCGCGAAGCGCTCGACGCGCGCGCGCCACGCGCGTTCGATCAGGGCCTCGATCTCGGCGTGGTCCTCGATCTCGCCGAGGGCGAGTGCTTCGTCGTAGCTGATGAGCGGCGGCAAGGGGCCTCCGTGGCCGTGGACGGTACGGGCACGGTAGGCGGGCGGTCGGACGCGACGCCCGTCGGGCTCCAGGAGACGCCGTGCCTGCTCTCTACCCCAAGTGCGGGCTCGCCTCGGCGAACTCCCACCACTGGAGCGGAACCCACTCGCCGCCGACCCAGGCGTCCACGGCGGCCCCGCGTCCGGTCAGGCTCACGATCGTCCCGGCCGGGTAGCTATGCCCCGACAGTCCGCGGACCGCGACGAGCAGCTTCCCCCGTCTCCTCTCGGTCGAGCTTCCGCGGCGCGGCACGGTCAGCGTCCCTTCCACTCCGGAGCCCGCTTCTCCGCAAAGGCGGCCACGCCCTCGTGGAAGTCCTCGCTGTCAAAGCACGACTCGCGCAGCGCCACCAGCTCGCGCTCGAGGTCCTCCGGCAGCGCCCCCCGATGCTCGCGCAGGGCGCGCAGGATCCGCTTGTTGCCCGAGAGCGAGAGCGGCGAGTTGGCGGCGATCTCGGCGGCGACCGAGACCGATCGCTCTTCGAGCTCCCCGGGCTCGACGACGTGGTTCACGAGGCCGATGGCGAGCGCGCGGTCGGCGTCCACGTTGCGCCCGACGTAGAAGAGCTCGTTGGTGGCCGCAAGGCCGCAGGTCTCGACGAACCTGCGCAACCCGGTGTGCGAGTAGATCAGACCGAGCTTGGCCGGCGGCATGCCGAGCTTCGCGCCGCGAACCGCCAGCCGCAGGTCGGCGGTGACCGCGAGCTCGAGGCCGCCGCCGATGGCGGGGCCGTTGATCGCCGCGACCACCGGGTAGGGGTAGCGCTCGAGCGCCACGATGGCGTCGTGGAAGGGGTGGGCGACGAGCCGCTCGGCCTCGCGGGCGAAGAGCTCGGGATCGTGGAAGCCGCCGATGTCGTAGCCGGCCGAGAAGATCTCGCCCTCGCCGGCGATCAGCAGGCAGCGCGCGTCGAGGCGGCCGGTCGTCGCCGCGAGAGCGTCGAGCAGCTCGTGGTCGAGCGCGTTGCGCTTCGCGGGATTCGAGATCGTGAGCCGTGCGACCCCGGGGACGGGCTCGTCGAGCAGGAGCTTGCCCGAGGCCAGGCGCTCGGGCCCGCCGGCGGCGGAGCCGTCGCGGTCTGGGGCTCCGACCTTCGGCAAGGCTACCTCCTCGTGTCCGATCGCTCTCAGAAACGCCCGCCGCGGCACGATACCGGCCGCGGAGCGGGTCATTGCGGTGCGCGAGACCCTCGAAGAAGTGAAGTAGGGTACCTCGGGCGGATGACATTCCCCTGCTCCTCCGCGACGAGTGATGCGGGCGCGGCCCGGAGGCGCGCGGTGCGGTGATCCTCGGCATCGACCAGGGAACCACGGGCACCACCTGCCTGGTCCTCGACGAGCGAGCCCGGGTCGCCGGGCGCGCCAACCGCGAGCACCGCCAGCACTTCCCGCGCCCCGGCTGGGTAGAGCACGACCCCGAGGAGATCTGGGAGAGCGTTCAGGCCACCGTGCACGCCGCGCTCGCCGACGCCGGGACCGACGCCGGCGCGCTCGAGGCCATCGGCATCACCAACCAGCGCGAGACCGCCCTGGCCTGGGACCGCGACTCCGGCGAGCCGCTCGCGCGCGCGGTGGTGTGGCAGGACCGTCGCACGGCCGGGCGGTGTGACGAACTGCGCGAGCAGGGCCACGAGCAGCTCTTTCGCGAGCGTACCGGGCTCGTGCTCGACTCTTACTTCAGCGGGACGAAGTGGGAGTGGCTGTTGACCGAGGGCGGCGTCGACCCCGGGCGCGCCGCCCTGGGCACGATCGACTCCTGGCTCGTCCACAAGCTGTGCGGCCGCCACGCCACCGATCACTCGAACGCCTCGCGCACGCTCCTCTTCGACATCCACGAGCGGCGCTTCGACCCCGAGCTGTGCGAGCTCCTGTCGATCCCGCCCGAGGCGCTTCCCGAGCCGCTGGCGAGTGCGCACGTCGTCGGCGCGACCGAGGCGCTCGGGGGCGGGCGGGGCGTCCCCGTGGCCGGCGTCGCCGGCGACCAGCAGGCCGCGCTCTTCGGCCAGGGCTGTCACGCGGCGGGACAGGGCAAGAACACCTACGGGACCGGCTCCTTCGTGCTCCAGAACACGGGCCCCGAGCCGCCGCCGCTCGCCCACGGGCTGCTCTCCACGCTCGCGTGGACGATCGGCGAGGAGCGGACCGACTACGCGGTCGAGGCGAGCATCTTCGTCACCGGCGCGGCGGTGCAGTGGCTGCGCGACGGGCTCGGGATCATCGCCGAGGCCGCCGAGACCGAGGGGCTCGCCCGCTCGCTCGACACAAACGACGGCGTCTACTTCGTGCCGGCGCTCACGGGCCTCGCCTCACCCCACTGGGATCCCTACGCGCGCGGAACGCTCGTCGGACTGACCCGCGGCAGCCACCGGGCTCACCTCGCGCGCGCCGCGCTCGAGGCGATCGCCTACCAGACGGTCGACGCGGTGCGCGCGATGGAGGAGGCCTCGGGCGAGGGGCTCGAGGAGCTGCGCGCCGACGGCGCGGCCGTGGAGAACGGCTGGCTGATGCAGTTCCAGGCCGACGTGCTCGGGGTGCCGGTGATGGTGCCCGAGATCGTGGAGACGACAGCGCTCGGGGCCGGCGCGCTCGCCGGGGTCGCGGTCGGCACCTGGACCGAGGAGGACGTGCGCGGACTGTGGAGGGAGGCCGCCCGGTACGAGCCGAGCATGTCCGCCGACGAGCGCGAGTCGCTGCTCGCGGGGTGGCACGCGGCTCTCGAGCGGGCGTGGGGGTAACCGAAGCGCGCCGGCTGGGTATCGAAGGGAAGTGAAAGAGCAGGTCTACGTCGATTCTCGCCCGCCGGAGCACTTCACGCGGTTCCACGAGCGCGTGCGCCGCGGGCGCCCCGACTGGGC
>JACCUC010000219.1 GCA_013812065.1 Thermoleophilaceae bacterium
TCGACGGGAAGCATCTCGAGCTCCTCGACGAGCAGGCCGCGCCCGCGCGCATCGTCGGGGACGTCGGTGTAGGAGATCAGGTGGTTGGGACAGATGTCGGCCGTCCGCTCGAACCAGAACGCCGACAACCCCGCGAGCACCTTGCCCTTGTCGGGCACGGGAGTCGGGTGGACGACGTCGTAGGTCGAGACTCGGTCCGTGGCGACCATGAGCAGCCGTCCGTCCGCGTGATACATCTCGCGCACCTTGCCGCTTGCGACGAGCTCGAGCTGCTCCAAGGTCGACGCGATCATCGAGCCGAGACTAACAGTGCCCGACGTCGACTCGGAGGTGCCCCGAGCGGGCTGGTCTCAGAGCGCGCGGCCGCGCTGGGCCACCGCCGACGGTCGTACGACGTTCCAGGCCAGGCCGAGACGTTCGAGCAGGCGGATCACCAGGGCCGAGACATCGAGCTCCCGCCGCGCGAGCCCATGCTCGGCCGAGGTGGGAAAGGCGTGGTGGTTGTTGTGCCAGGCCTCGCCGAGGGAGGGCAGGGCGAGCCACCACACGTTGCGCGAGTGATCGTCGGAGTCGAAGCGGCGCCGGCCGAAGAAGTGACAGATCGAGTTGATGCTGTAGGTGATGTGGTGCAGCAGGAAGACCCGCACCGCCCCGCCCCACAGCAGGCCGGTGAGGCCGCCCAAGAGCGTCCCGCTGAGCAGAAGGCCGAGCGCGAACGGAAACGCGAGCCCGAGCAGCGCCCAGAGCGGAAAGAGCCGGTCGATCAGCACGATCGCGGGGTCGCGGGCGAGGTCGCGGGCGTAGCGGTCCCACTCGCCGCGCGCGTCGTAGCGAAAGAGCCAGCCGAGGTGCGCGTGGAACAGCCCGCGCAGCGCTCCAGCCATGCCCCCGCCGTGTCCGACGTGGGGACTGTGAGGGTCGCCCGGCTCGTCGGCAAACGTGTGGTGGCGGCGGTGGTCGGCGACCCACTTGATCACCGACCCCTCGATCGCCGCCGAGCCGAGGATCGCGAGCAGACTGCGAACCGCACGCACGGTCTCGAAGCTGCGATGCGTGAGGTGGCGATGGAAGCCGACCGTCACACCGAGCGCGGTGAGGGGATAGACCACCGCGAATACGACCAGGTCGTGCCAGCGTAGGGCCTCGTTCCAGAGCTGGGCCGCGGCGAGACCCAGGAGTAGGAACGGCACGATCGTGACGACGAGGGTCGCGGCCCGGTGGAGGCGGTAGTCCGACGCCTGGAGGCGATCGAACACCTCGGCTTCGGCGTTCGGATCGGGTGGGGGCGGAGGTCTGCGGGCCGGGGCAGTGCTCATGCGATCAAGGTGCCCAACGGAGGGCTCGCTCATTCGCCCAGCCGTCCGACGATCTCCTCCGCATGCCGCACGAAGGCATTCGCGTCGAACACCGCCTCGAGCTCCAGGTCGGGCGCCGCTCCGGCGAGCAGCTCTCGAAACGGCGTTCCCGTGTCCCAGGCGAGTTGGGCGTTCTCCTGGACGACCCGGTAGGCCTCGTCGCGCGAGCGCCCGCTCTCTACGAGCGCCAGCAGGGCGCGCTGGGAGAAGAGGGCGCCGTAGGTGGCCTCCAGGTTCGCGAGCATGCGGTCGGGGTGGATCACCATCCCGCTGACCACGCGCGTTGCCAGGGACTGCATGTAGTCGAGCAGGATCGTCGCGTCTGGCAGGGCTACGCGCTCGACCGACGAGTGCGAGATGTCGCGCTCGTGCCAGAGGGCGACGTTCTCGGCCCCCGCCTGGGCATAGCCACGCAGCAGCCGCGCCAGTCCGCTCACCCGCTCGCTGACGATCGGGTTGCGCTTGTGAGGCATCGCGGACGATCCCTTCTGGCCCTCGCGGAAGGGCTCCTCGATCTCGCGCACCTCGGTGCGCTGGAGGTGCCGGACCTCGGTCGCGAAGCGCTCGAGCCCGGCGCCGGCCAGGGCGATCGCGGCCAGCAGCTCGGCGTGGCGGTCGCGGGCGACGACCTGCGTCGAGACGTTTTCCCGCGCGAGTCCGAGCCGCGCGAGGACAGCGGCCTCGATCTCGGGTCCGTTGGCGGAGTAGGTCCCGACGGCGCCCGAGATCGCGCCGACGGCCACGCCGGCGAAGGCCCGCTCCAAGCGCTCGACGTTGCGCTGAGCCTCGAACGCGAACCCGGCGAGCTTGACGCCGAAGGTCGTCGGCTCGGCGTGGACGCCGTGCGTGCGCCCGACGCACAGGGTCCCGGGGTGCTCGCGCGCGCGCGCGGCGAGCGCGTCGCGGTAGGCCCGTGCGCCTGCGAGGCAGATCTCGCCCGCCGCGCGAAGCTGGAGCGCGAGCGCGGTGTCGAGCACGTCGGAGGAGGTGAGACCGTGGTGGACCCAGCGACCCGCCTCCCCCACCGAGGCCGCCACGACGTCGACGAACGCCGCGACGTCGTGGTCGGTCACCCGCTCGCGCTCGCGTACGGCCTCGACGGTGAAGGAGGCACGCTCGCGGACCGCGGCGGCATCACCCGCGGGAAGCGCTCCGCGCTCGGCCAGCGCGTCCACCACCGCGAGCTCGAGCTCGAGCCAGGTCGCGAGCTTGTGCTCCTCCGACCAGACCGCGCCCATCTCCGGGCGCGTATAGCGCTCGATCACGGCGGCGCCGTCACGCGCCGATGATGCGCGCGGCGAGCACCGCCGCGTTGCGCGCGGCGTTCACGCCCACGCAGGCCACCGGCACTCCCGGCGGCATCTGGGCGATGGCCAGAAGCGCGTCGAGCCCGCCCGCCACCGACGTGGCGCTGACGAGCGGCACGCCGATCACCGGCAGGTCGGTGTGCGCGGCCACCACGCCGGGAAGGGCGGCGGCGAGCCCGGCGCCCGCGATGATCACCTGCAGCCCGCGCATGCGGGCGTTGCGAGCGTAGTCGGCGACGACGTCGGGGTCACGGTGGGCGCTCATGACACGCGTCTCGTGGCGGATGCCGCGCTCGTCGAGCTCGCGACCGGCGGGCTCGAGCGCGGGTATATCGCTCTTCGAGCCCATCACGATCCCCACTCGGAGCGCATCGACCTCGAGCTCGTCGAACTCCCCCGCGATCTCGGGCCGGTCGCCGAGCTCCGGCGGCGGCGAGGGAAACGGACGCGGGTCGGTCACGCGCTCACCCGCGCGGCCGGCTCGGCCGCGACGTCGCGTCGAAGCTGGCGCCCGGCGAACTCGATCCGATCGGCGGCAGCATAGGCCCGATCGCGTGCCTCGGCGAGCGTCGGACCGACCGCGGTGACATCGAGCACGCGTCCCCCCGCAGTCACGAAGTTCCCCGCCCCGTCCTCGGAGGTGCCAGCGTGCAACACCTCGACGTCGGGCGCCGCGGCCGCCTCGTCGATTCCGGTGATGCGATCGCCGCTCGAGGAAGTCGCCGGATAGCCGCGCGAGGCCAGCACCACGGTGACCGCCGGGTCGGGCGACCACTCGAGCTCGAAGCCCGCGAGACCCCCGGGCCGCACGGCGGCCTCGAGCGCCTCGAGCAGGTCGGAGCGCAGCCGCGGCAGGATCGCCTGGGTCTCGGGGTCGCCGAAGCGGCAGTTGTACTCGAGCACCTTCGGTCCGTCGGAGGTCATCATCAGCCCCGCGTAGAGCACGCCGTGGTAGGGCGTGCCGCGGCGGCGCATCTCGTCCACGACTGGCTGATGTACCACCTTCGCGAGGGCCTCGGCGTGCTCCGGCCCGATCCCCGGAACCGGCGAGTAGCTGCCCATCCCCCCGGTGTTGGGCCCCTCGTCGCCGTCGCCGATCCGCTTGTAGTCCTGGGCCGGAGCCATAGGCACGGCC
>JACCUC010000223.1 GCA_013812065.1 Thermoleophilaceae bacterium
CGCCCGAGCGCCGGCGGCCTCGCTCGTGGGGCCGCTCATCCTGAGTGCGGTGGTCGCGGCCACGGGGATCTTCCCGCTCGCCGTGCCGGACATCATCGCCGATGCGGCCTTCGTGGTCGTCGGCGCATCGGTCGGCCTGCGCTTCGACCGGGAGTCCCTGCGCCACGCCGGCCGGCTCGCGCCGTACATGGCCGGCGGCGTCCTCGTCCTCACCCTCATCTGCGCCGCGCTCGGTGTCGTGCTCCTGGCGGCCCTCGATACCGATCCGCTGACCGCCTACCTGGCGACGACGCCTGGCGGCATCAGCTCCGTGCTCGCGGCGGCCTTCGACAGCGGCGCCGACCTGACCATCGTCGTCGCCGTGCAGACCCTGCGGCTGATGGTGCTCGCCCTCGCCGCCCCGTTCGCGACCCGCCTGCTGGGGGTACGAGGCCCGGGATGAATCCACCGCTATCCTTTTTGAAGTGACGCTCGGGCCCTCACTCGAGAACCGTCCCTGCGGCGGGAAGTACTCCGACATCGTCCGAGCTATCGGGCACACGCCTCTGGTCGAGCTCAAGCGCCTCTCGCCCAAGCCGGGCGTGCGCATCTACGCCAAGCTCGAGTCCCACAACCCGACCGGGTCGGTCAAGGACCGTGTGGCCCGCGCCATGATCGAGGATGCCGAGGAGCGCGGGCTGATTGCCCCCGGCCAGACGATCCTCGAGCCGACGTCGGGCAACACCGGAATCTCGCTGGCCATGATCTGCTCGCGCAAGGGCTACCCGCTCGAGGTCGTGATGCCCGACAACGTGACCGACGAGCGCGCCCAGCTTCTGCGCATGTACGGAGCCGAGATCGTCTACTCACCCGGCGAGCAGGGCTCGAACGGGGCGGTGGCGATGGCGCTCGACATGGCCGGCGCGGACGCCTCCTACTACATGCCCTACCAGTACGGCAACGAGGCCAACCCGCGCGCCCACTACGAGGGTACCGCGGTCGAGATCCTCGAGGAGCTCGACGAGATCACGGCCTTCGTGGCCGGCCTCGGCACGGGCGGGACCCTGATGGGCAACGCGCGCCGCTTCAAGGAGGAGGACCCGGAGACGAAGATCGTCGCGGCCGAGCCGCTCCAGGGCGAGCTCGTCCAGGGCCTGCGGTCGCTCGACGATGGGTTCATTCCTCCGATCATCGACCTCTCGCTGATCGACCGCAAGATCTTCGTCTCCAACCGCGACGCGGTCGTGTGGACCAAGCACCTGCTCGCCGAGGAGGGCCTCTTCGCCGGGGTCTCGAGCGGGGCGATCGCCAAGATCGCCGTGCGCGTCGCCTCCGAGATCGACGAGGGCAACGTGGTCTTCGTGGTCTGCGACGACGGCTGGCGCTACCTGAGCTCGGGGGTCTACACGAAGCCGCTCGAAGAGATCGAAGAGGCGATCGAGACCACGGCGTTCTGGTAGGACGCGCCAGACGGCGCCTACGCCTGGTAGCCGCCCCGGGCCAGCTCCCTCTCGCGCTCCTCGAGCCGGCGCTCGCGCGCGGCAAGGTCGCGCTCGCGCTCGTCATCGAGCTCTTCCTCGTCATCGCCCTGGTCGGAGCTCGTGGCGCCGCTGAGCGCGCCCTTGAACTCGCGCAGCCCGCGGCCCACCGACCGCCCGAAGTCGGGCAACCGCTTGGGGCCGAGCACCACGAGGGCGATGATCAGCACGATGACGATCTCGAGCGGTCCGATGTTGGGCATGGGCGTCGAGCGAAGGGTACGCGGCCTGGGCCCCCGGCGGCTACCCGTGGGAGCGGACTACGCTTGCTCACACATGCGCATGACGAGCGACCAGTGGCACCGGATGGTCGATCACGCCGCGCGTGAGGCTCCCAACGAGTGCTGCGGGTACGTGCGCGCACGCGAGGGCCGGGTCGAGGAGGTCGCCGAGGCCGGCAACCTGCGCCGCTCGCCCTACGGCTACGAGCTCGACGGCGCGACGCTGCTCAGGGTCAACGAGCTCGACGACGAGGGCTGGGAGGTGGGCATCTACCACTCGCACCCGCGCAGCTCCGCGGAGCCTTCCCAGACCGACATCAACCTCGCCACCTATCCGCACTGGACCTACCTGATCGTCTCGCTCGCGCAACCGGACGCCGCGAGCGTGCGCGCGTGGCGGATCGCCGACGGCCGTGTCGAGGAAGAGCCGATCGACTTCGAGTAGGGGGGCGGGCCCGGTTGCGCCGGCCGACCCGGCCTCTGTGCTCGTCTGCCCCGCCTGCGCTGCCTCCCATGTCGAGGAGGAGCGCTTTTGCACGCGCTGCGGGATGCCGCTCGTGGTCGCGGGCGATGCCGCCGCGGCCGAGGCTCCGGAGAGCGAGGCCCATGCCCACGCCCGCAAGGTCCGTCCCGAGTACGCGCGCGGCGCCCTCGTTCGGGTCGCGGGCGGCCGCAACCAGGCCGAAGCCGAGCTGATCCACGGCTTCCTGCTCGAGGAGGGCATCCCGAGCCTCGTGCGCCGCGCGGCGGCCTTCGACGTGCCGGACTTTCTCGCCGCCGGACAACGCGACATCCTCGTGCCCGAATCCGGCTCTGCGGCGGCACGTGAGCTTCTGGTCGAGGCCGAGCTTGCGTCCGGGGCGACCGAGCAGGCTGGGGCGGGACAGGCGAGGCCCACCGAGGTCTCGGCACGTCACGTCGTTCGTCTGACCGCGGCGATCCTCGGGGGCGGGCTCACGGCCGCGCTGGTCGCCTGGGGGCTCAGTCAGTTCGCCAACTGAGGCTGGGCGCTGAGCGCCAACGGGAGTAAGTCGAAAGCACGGTGTAAAGAGATAATCTCGTGCGGGTGACCCCTGCGCCCACTGCCCAGGCCGACGCGGACCTCACCGAGGAGCAGCAGGACTTCGCGCGCGCCGTGCGGGACTTCTGCGAGCGCGAGTGC
>JACCUC010000132.1 GCA_013812065.1 Thermoleophilaceae bacterium
CCGGAGACGTCGAAGAGCTCGGGCGCGGGGATGCCACCGGCGAGCGAGAGCACCTCCGGGCGCTGGGTCAGCTTGAGGATGTCCCGGACGGCAGAGCTCTCGACTCCGCGCATCCGGGCTGCCAGACTCGGGTCCATTGGCGCAGTATCCCGAGGAGCCCGCGATGGGGCCGGCGAGCGGCCACCGACTCCTCCAGCAATCACGCTCTTCATATGAAGCGTCACCCGTGCGTCCTCGGAGGGTACTCACGAGGCTCCGCCGCTTTACCCTGGCCGGTGAGGCATCGATGACGACCGATCCCTACCTCTCGCCCGATCTCTCCGCGGCTGCGCTGCTGACGATCGACACCCAGCGCGACGTCCTAGACGGCGGCTCCATCGAGATCGCCGGGACCTCTCAGGCGCTCCCGCAGATGCAGGCGCTCGTCGAGGCGTTCCGGTCCGCCCAGAGGCCGATCGTCCACGTCGTCCGCCTCTACCGACCCGACGGCGCAAACGTCGACCTGTGCCGGCGGAGGCTGGTCGAGGGCGGCACGGCGGTCCTCGCGCCGGCGACGCATGGCGCGGAGCTCGCGCCCGAGCTGCTGCCCGACGACTGCCCCGCGCTCGATTCCGAGCTGCTGCTGAGCGGGGGCATCCAGGCGCTCGGCCCGCGGGAGGCCGTCGTCTACAAGCCGCGCTGGAGCGCCTTCTACGACACGCCGCTCGAAGCCCACCTGCGGGGCCTCGGCGTCTCGACGCTCGTCTTCGCCGGCTGCAACTTCCCCAACTGCCCGCGGGCGTCGATCTACGACGCGAGCTGTCGAGACTTCCGGCTCATCCTCGCCGAGGACGCGGTCTCCGGCCTTTACGAGCGGGGCCGCGCGGAGCTCGAGAGCATCGGCGTCTCCCTGCTGCGCTCGGACGCGGTCGCCGAAGCGGTCAGAAGCACTGCCAACTCAGCCGTCGCATCCCCACCGTAGGGTGACGCTTCATGGCCATTCCGTGACTCTAGGGCGAGCGACGGTCGCTTTTCGCGCCTTGACCTTGACTGCTAGCACGCCGGGGGCTTTAGCGGCTCGGGATGTACCTCGGGTAGCCGTGCGTGCGCCAAGGGAGAGCGTCGTACACCCGCTGCACCGCAACCCGCGCGACCTCGAGGGTGGCGTCTGAGACCTCGGCCTCGGCGTAGGTGCCGTCCTCCACAGTGCAGCCGAAGTGCCGCCCGTTGAGCATGTCGCCGACAAGCACGCCGCCGCCCGGTGCGTGGATTGCGCTGTTCGTGATCGGGGCGAGCGTCAGCTTCTTCTTGTGCTTGTCCAGCCCGCGCATGCGATCCTCGGCGTGCTCGACTGAGTCGCGCACCGGCTTCAGGGCGGGCAGCGCGTCGTCGAACGCGTCCCTGGCCGCGACGATCTCATCCTTGGCCGCGCCGGTGTCGAGCTTCGCCACGGCCTGCAGCGCCCGACTGAGCTGGGCGAGTGATGTGAGGAAGGTCCGCGCATGGAGGAAGGGCAGGCGGTGCTCGTACTCTTGCGGCAGCTCGCCCGCTGACCACTTCGCCTGGACTACGTCGCGCCGCGCCTGCTCCGAGATCTTCATGCGCCACTCGCCGTAGTCAGGCGCGGTGAAGTCGCGCGGGTCCTGGGCGGCTAGCTCGTCTTCGCGGAAGCGCTCGGCTGCGCGGTCCCGTTCCCATGCATCCTTATCGAGGGCACGTGGCGGTCTGTTGGACACCTGCTCGAACATGGCAAGACTCAGCACCGCGTCGGTGACGCGGTCGGCCATCACGTCGCACAGCGACTCGATCTCGCGGCCGACGTCTTCGTCCAGGCCTTCGAGCCACGTCCCGCGGACAAGCTCGACCAGTTGCGCCACGGCCGCGAGGGTAGAGGAGTGCCGGACAGCAAAGCGTCACGCTTCTGCTCAAAAGCGTGACCAACAGTGCGTCGGATTCCTCCTCAGCGGCCGACTGTCTACAACCGCCTCGATCGCGAACCCGGCACCGGAGAGCGCGCTACCACCGCGCAGAGCGCCGCGAGGATCAGCAGCAATGGGCCGAAGAAGAAGATGTGCCAGTCGCGCGCGTAGCTGTCAGCCGGCGCGGTCAGGTTGCCGAGGCCGACGAGCGCAAACGCTCCGACGAGCAGCCACGGCCCCCAACGCAGCAGCCCGGCCGGCAGGCGCGCGGCTAGGGCGCTGATCCGGCAGGCAACCAGGAGGGCCGCTGCGGCGATCAGCAGGGTGACCACCGCGACGACCCCGCGGGGAGGCAGATCGGTCGAGCCGTAGGCGGTGACGGCGCCCCACTCGCCCCCAAGCGTCCAGTAGAGGTGGAACGCGAACGCCGCGGCGAGGATCGCGACGGCGACGTGGCCGACGGCGCGGGCGCGCGTCGCGGAGCGCAGCATCGACGGCGTGGGCGCCGACGCGTCGCCGGGGGTGGTTGCGATCTGGGATGTAGCCATTGCTGACCTCCTAGGCCCGCCGCCGAGCCTTACGCTGTAAAAGGGCACAGCGGCAGCGTACATCTTACGCCGTAAGATGTCAAGCGTGAGTCGACGCGACCGCCTCCGCGCAAAGCGCCAGCCGCTCGACCGCGAGCGGATCCTGCACGCGGCCGTAGAGCTTGCGGAGCGGCAGGGGCTTGAGGCGCTCAGCATGCGCACGCTCGGCAGCCAACTGGGGGTCGAGGCAATGTCGCTCTACCACCACGTGGAGTCGAAGCAGGCGCTCCTCGATGGCGTCGTCGAGACGGTTGTCGCCTCGATGGACGTGAGCGGCATGCACGGCGAGGGACCCTGGGAGGCGCGACTCAAGGAAGGTTTTCGTGCTTACCTGCGGCTCGCGCGTGAGTACCCGGCGGTCTTCCCCCTGGTCGGCAGGCGCCCGGTGCGGACGCTGGCCGCACTCGAGCCCGTCGACGTGGCTTTGGGGGTCCTCATGGCCGCCGGCTTTCCCCCGCGCACCGCGCTGTACGCTTTCCGCACACTCTCGAGCTTCGCCTACGGATACGCGCTCTCAGAGATCCGAGGCTTCGCCATGGAATCGGCCTCTGCTGGCGGCGCCCCGCGTCGAGACGTCGAGGGCGACGCCGAGCGCTTCCCCAATCTCGCTGAGGTCCTCCCGCTTGCCGGCGCAACCGAGCATGACGTCGAGTTTGAGGAGGGGCTGGACGTCATCATCGCCGGCCTTAAGAAGATGCACGGCCTTCCGGGCGGGTTGGGTAACGCTTAGGTGACAGCCGCAAGGGTTTCGTGCGCGTTGGGCCGCCAGACTCTCGTTCGCGCGAGCCGGTTGTGAACCGCCAGGGTTCTGTTCGCGTCTGACCGTCCGCGGCGCTTTCAACGCTCGCCGCTTTGACGTGCGAGCCGGGAGGCGTGGATGGCGAGGACCGAGCAGGAGCTGCGGACGCAAGCGGTGCGGCGACGCCTGGCGGGAGAGTCGGCGGCGGAGATCGGCCGCTCGCTGGGGCGCTCGGCGCGCTGGGTGCAGAAGTGGGCGAAGCGCCACGACCCGGCCGACGCCGATTGGGCTCGAGGCGCCAAGCGAGGCCCCGAGCGGGCCGGCAACCGCACGGCGCAGGAGATCGAGGCGCAGGTGCTGGCCGTGCGCGAGCGGCTCGCCGCACACCCGTGGGCGCAGGTCGGCGCGCCGACGATCGCCTGGGAGCTCGACAAGCTCGGCGTAGCGGCGCCACCGCCGCGCACGATCGAGCACATCCTCGAGCGAGCCGGGGTAACCGAGCGCCGCCGCGGCAGGCGCCGCCAGCCGAAGGGCATCCCCTATCCCGAGCTCTGCGCGCAGCGCCCGGGCGAGCTGCACGAGGCCGACCTCGTCGGTCCACGTCACCTCGACGGCGGACTCCGCTTCTACGCGCTCAACGCCGTCGACCTCGCCCCGCGGCGGGCCGGCATCCAGATCGTCGACGACAAGTCCGACGAGGCGGTCGCAGGCGGCCTGGTGGCGCTGTGGTCACGGATCGGTGTCCCCGTCCGGCTCAAGCTCGACAACGGCGGTCCCTTCATCGGCGCCCGCGGACTCGGGCTGGTGGCGCGGCTGTGCCTGCACAACGACGTCACCCCGGTCTTCATCCCCGCTGGCGAGCCCTGGCGCAACGGCGTCGTCGAGCGCTTCAACGACACCTTCGACAAGCGCTTCTTCCGCTCGGAGCGCTTTGCCTCGCGCGCCGTCCTCGAGCAGCGCGCCCGCTCGTTCGAGCAATTCCACAACGCCAACCATCGTTACGCGGCGACTCGCGGCCGCACTCCCGACGAGTCGGCCGTGGGCGAGCTGCGCAAGCCCACTACGCTCGCGGAGCTGCCTCCCGGCTGGCCGGCGGACGGGCGCGTCGAGTTCATCCGCTTCATCCGCTCCGACCGCAAGCTCCGACTCATGCGCCGCTCCTACGAGATGCCGAAGGCGCTTGTCTACGAGTACGTCACAGCTGTGCTCGACTTGGCCGTCCCACCCGCCGAGGGCAACCTATGCGTCCAGCGCGAGGGCGAGCTACTCGCCACGGCAAGCGTCACGGTCGGTGGAAGCCGCTGAGCCCGCCCGCCACCGCTGCGCTCGCCTCCGGCTCGCTCCGCGGTGGCGGCGGTCGCTCGGAACGAAACCCTGACGGCGACTCAACCACTACCGGGGCGAACGAAGTGCTGGCGGTCGTGACTTAGGGACCAAAGCGTGACGACTCAGGGTAGGTAGGAGAGTGATGTCCGAAGACAACAAGCGGCTGGTGCGGCGCGCCCTCGAAGAGATGTACGGCCAAGGCGACGTCGCCCTCGCCGACGAGGTGGTCCATGCGGACTTCGTGGACCACGAGCCCGGACACCCGAGTGGTCCGACCGGCGCCGAGAGCGTCAAACAGACCGTGCAGCGGCTCCGAAGCAGCTTCGGCGATCTCCGCTTCGATGTCCAGGACGAGATCGCCGAGGGCGACAAGGTCGTCCAGCGGGTGATCATGAGTGGGCGCCACACCGGCCCGCTCATGGGCTCCGAGCCCACCGGGCGCGAGTTCGCCGTCCGGCACGTCTACATCTGGCGGATCGCCGAGGGCAAGATCGTCGAACACTGGGGCATCAGGGACGACCTCGGCCACCTCCACCAGCTCGGTCTTCTCGGAGCCTCCGGATAGTCACGCTTCACGGCCAAAGCGGTAGCGCGTCTGCGGATCAGGCGCGCGGCGCGTACATGATCACGGTGACGCCGAGCACGCAGACCGCGGCGCCGATCAGGTCTAAGCGGTCGCGGCGGAAGCCGTCGAAGACGACGCCCCAGGCGAGCGACCCCGCCACGAACACGCCGCCGTAGGCGGCAAGGATGCGCCCGAAGTTCGGGTCAGGCTGGAAGGCGGCCACGAAGCCGTAGGCGAACAGCGCCACGCCGCCGAGGAGGGCCAGCCACCACGGCCGCCCCTGGCGCACGGCCTGCCAAACGAGGTAGGCGCCGCCGATCTCTGCCACGGCGGCGGCGGCGAAGAGGGCGACGGAGCGGCGCCATTGTCCACAAGGAGGACCACGGGCACTCCCTCGCCACAATTGTATTTAGCTGATATAACAAACGCTCGATATGAGCATGGCCCAATTCCTTACTCCCTTCCGCCTGCCCGAGGCGCCGGCCGAGACCGACCTCCTCGCCAAGTACTTCCGTGGCCTTGGCGACCCGACGCGGGTCCGGATCCTCCAGTTGCTCGACGAGCGCGAGCGCTCCGTGGGGGAGCTCGTGGAAGCGCTCGGAGCGCCTCAGCCGAAGGTCTCGAACCACCTCGCCTGCCTGCGCTGGTGCGGCTTCGTCGATAGCCGCCGCGAGCACCGGACCGTCCACTACCGCCTGGCCGACGAGCGGGTCGCGGGCCTCCTCGAGCTGGGCGAGGAGCTGCTGCGTGACAACGCCGAGCACGTTGCCGCCTGCCGGACCGTCGACGGGCGCGAGCGGTGAGGACGTCGCTCGCCGGCCTCGGCGGCGGATTGCTCGTGGTCGTCTGTTGCGCGGCTGCTCGCGTTCTCGTCGGCGTCCTCGGCGGGCTGGCCCTCGCGAAGTTCGCCGGTGCGGGCGTGCTCGCGCTCGCCGTGGGGGTCATGCTTCTTCGGCGCGGGGCCTGTCGCGGTAAGTGGGTGCGATGAAGGTCGAGCTTCTCTACTTCGAGGGCTGCCCGAGTCATGACGCCCTGCTCCCTCGGCTGCGCGTCCTACTCGAGGAGGCCGGGCACGAGGGAGGCGTCGAGCTTCGGCGCGTCGAGTCGCCGGAGGCGGCCGAGGCAGAGCGCTTCCTTGGCTCGCCGAGCGTGCGCGTGAACGGTCGGGACGTCGAGCCCGGCGCCGAGAAGCGGACTGACGTCGGGCTGAAGTGCCGCCTCTACCGGACCCCTGAGGGACTTCGGGGGACGCCGCCGGAGCAATGGGTGGCCTACGCCCTCGACGGATGTCCGTAGCAGGCCGAGAAGCCCCTCCGGCCCGAGAGCGGCCGGCGGGCGCCGCGTGGACCGCGGGTGCGCCCTGTGGGTGCGCCGTGTCCCCGACGGAGGGCTCGGCCCCTGCGCTCGTGGGCCGCCAGCGCCGTGCCCGGGCGCTGGTGGGGGCGGGCCTCTGCGCAGTCGCCCTCACCGCGCTTAGCTCGCCGAGGCGGCTGGTAGCGCCGGTCGCGCTCGCTGCCGGCTGGCTCGGCGCCTCTCACCTCGTCGCCGCGGCGACCTCCTATCGGGGTTGCCCGGAGCTCGGGGCCATCCCGAGCCTCGTCCTGGGCCGCCGGGTCGAGACGAGGTGTGGCCCGTGGGCGCGCCTCGACCGGCGCCTGCGGCTCGACGCGGGGCAGAGCTAGCGCCATGCCGCAGCGCGTCGAGGCCAACCGACTCCGCGAGCTGACCGCTCAGGGCGGCCAGCTCGTCGAGGTGCTCCCCGAGGCCGAATACGCCGAGCTGCACCTGACCGGCGCCCGCAACCTCCCCCTCAAGCGCCTCGACGCCCATACGGCGGTAGATCTCGACCCGGGTCGGCCGGTGATCGTCTACTGCCACGACGCCCTCTGAGACATGAGCCCACGAGCCGCGTGCCAGCTCGAGACGCTCGGCTTCGGGCAGGTGTTCGACTACGTGGAGGGCAAGGCGGACTGGCTCGCGCGCGGCCTGCCAACGGAAGGTGAGCGGGCCGGCGAGCGGCGCGCCGGCCAGCTCGCCCGCCGCGACGCCGCCACCTGCCGCCTCTCGGAGCGGATGGGCGACGTCCGCCCCCGCGTCGATGCCTCGCCCTACGGCTTCGCCCTGGTGGTGGCCGACGGAGACGTGCTGCTCGGGCGACTCCGCCGCGCGGCGCTCGAGGGTGACCCTGACCAGCGCGCCGAGGACATGATGGAAGCCGGCCCCTCGACGATCCGGATGGATACGGCGCTCGACGCGCTCGCCGAGCGGCTCGAGCGCAGCGGCCTCAAGACCGCCGTCGTCTCGACGCCGGACGGGGCGCTCGTGGGGCTAGTGCGACGGGACGACCTCTAGAGGCTCGCCAGCAGCGGATAGTCACGCTTCATTACCAAAGCGTGACTGTATGGAGGGGTCGAGGGCCGATGCAGCAGGAGCGTGACTCGGCGGCTCGGAGCGGTGCTCCGAGCGGGCCCCGAAATTGTCTTCTCAGACCTGAGCTCAGTCCGATGCGAGCTCACCCGCGGCGCGCGTCCGCCCGCTGCAAGTCCCACCGATGTTGGCGCTCGGTGGTTCGGCCAGCCGCCGGCCGCAGCTGGAGCACCGGCTGGCCCGGTGTCAGACCGGGGCAAGACGGCGACGGTCGCGCTGGCGGCCTCGTGGCCCAGCCATCGTTGAAGCGCGCCTTCACCGAGACTTGCCGCCGCTCGCTGCCCAGCCCATCGGCGAACTGATCTTCGAGATGAACGAGCCGGAGTTATTCTTCGGCGGACGGCATCGAGTCGGCCCGTCTGCGGTTGCGTGGGCAAGCAGGCGTGGATCGGGCTCGCGAGGCGCCCGTTGCGGCCCTTGCGCGGCTGATCCCGCGGTCGCGCCACGCGGCGCACCGGGCATGGCGCGGTCCGGCCGGAGCCTTCATCGCCCCGCGGCTCAGCTGCTCGTCAAACGCGTAGCCGCCGCCTTCCAGGCAGCGACCACCGTCCGGCCCGGCGCGAGCCCGAGCGCGCGGGCCGACGCAGCGGTGACCTCGGCGGCGAGCGGCTGAGGCCCGTCGAGGCCGACGCGCACGCGGCTACCGAGCGCGGTCACCGAGGCGACCTCGACCGCCAGGCGATTGCGAGCCGACCCGCTGCCGGCTCCGTCGGGCGGCTCGAGCGCGATCTCCCACGGGAAGACGCTCGCCACCACCGGTCCCGTGGCGCGGTCGACGCTGGTGATCGCACCGCCGCCGTCGAGGTCGACCAGCGTGAGTCCCTCACGGCCGAGCCGGGCGACGCCGCTCAGCACGACGGCGCCGGTGAAGTCGGCCACAAAGGCCGACACCGGCCGCGCGGCGAGGTCGGCGGCCCCGCCGTGCTGGACCAGCCTGCCCTCGGCCATCACGGCGACCGTATCCCCGAGGGTGGCCGCCTCGGCGAAATCGTGGGTCACGAGCAGGGTGGGAACCTCCGCCTCCCGCAGAACGGCGGCGAGCTCGCGCGTCGCGGCGGCGCGCGTGTGCGAGTCGAGCGCGGCCAGCGGCTCGTCGAGCAGCAGCGCGCGCGGTCTCGGCG
>JACCUC010000301.1 GCA_013812065.1 Thermoleophilaceae bacterium
CGGCCACGTGGTGATCCACGCCGGGACGGTGATCGGCGAGGGCTGCCGCCTCGGAGACGGAGCCGTGCTCGGCCGCACGCCGGCGCTCGGGCCGAGGTCGACGGCCTCGCGGGCGGCGCTCCCCCCACTCGTCATCGAGCCGGGCGCGGTGGTCGGTGCGGGCGCGGTCGTGCTCGCGGGCGCCCGGATCGGCGCGGGCGCGGTGGTGGGCGATCAGGCGCACGTGCGCGAGCGCACCCGGGTAGGCGAGGAGTCCGTGGTCGGGCGCGGCTCGGCGGTCGACAACGACGTGACTATCGGCGCGCGGGTGAAGGTCCAGACCGGCTGCTACCTGACCGCCTACAGCGACGTCGAGGACGACGTCTTTCTCGGACCGGGCGTCGTGACCACGAACGACCACTCCATGGGGCGCCACGCCCGCGCCGATCCGCTGCACGGCGTCCTCCTGCGGCGCGCGTGCCGGATCGGCGGTGCGGCCACGCTGCTCCCGGGCGTCGAGGTCGGTGAAGACGCCTTCGTGGCCGCGGGCGCGCTCGTGACCAGGTCCGTGGTCCCCCGAGCGGTGGTCATGGGGGTGCCGGCCCGGCCGATCCGCGAGGTCCCGGACGAGGACCTGCTCGAGCGGTGGGCGGTGTGAGGCCCGCGTGCGGGAGCCGGCGAGCGGGGTTGCCCCGCGCAGGACGGTCCGGGCCGTGAGCCGCCTCTACCTGCGCCGACGCCGCGACCCCGGGATCCTCCGGGGCTGGGGTCCGGCGGAGCGCCGCACGCTCGGCATCGGCCTGATCGCCGGGATCGCGATCTCGGCCGCCGTCGCACTCGAGTACGGCCGCGTGTGGCGACGCGGCTCGGCTCCCCTGCCCCGCGACTCCGACGACCTCCTGCTCGCCGCCGAGGAGGCGGCGGCCGAGACCGCTCTGGTGGCCGCGGCGGGCTACGCCGACGTCTCGCCGAGCGAGAAGATCCTCTTCAACCTGCTCGCCTCCTTCGTCGCCACCTTCGCGCTCGCACGCGGAATCACCTATTCGCTTCGTGGGCGCGCGACCTTCGGTCCCTTCCGGGACTTCCGGGTCGGGCGCCGTCATATCCACCACTTCGTGCCGGGCATCGCGCTCGCCCTCGCGAGCGGCACCGCGGCAATGGTGACCCGCCGGGAGGAGCTCGAGCGACCACTCGCCGTCGCCTTTGGCGCGGGGATGGGCCTGACCCTCGACGAGTCGGCCCTCCTGCTCGAGCTCGAAGACGTCTACTGGACACCCGAGGGCCTGCTGAGCGTGCAGATCACCATGGCCACGATGGCCCTGCTGGCCGCGCTCGCGCTCGGCCTGCGCTTCCTCCGCCGCGGGGAGCGGATCGTGCTCGAGGAGGGGAGCACCTCGTCGACCGGGCGGTGACGCTCGTCCCGCGGCCAGCACGAGGAACCCAGCGGCAAACGCGAGTCGAGTCCCAACTCTCGTTTTTGTCCGCTCGTCGGATATTGTCAGCGCCATGAGCACTCCCCCTGAGGGCGAAGGCGCCTCTGGACCGGGGGGACCCCAGAGTCCCGCGGGCCCGCCGAGCCCGAACTCGCCGCAGAGCCCGTCCGAAGCCGGACCACCTCAGTCAGCGCCCGGCCCGGCCAGGACCGGCAGTCCACAGTCGCCGTCGAGTCCCCAGAGTCCGGGCGCTTCGCCGGTCGGAGGGCCGCAATCGCCTGGAGGGGGGGCGGCGCCTCAGTCGCCCGGTGGCGCCGCGGCGTCCGGGTATTCCGGCCCGGTGCCGGCAGGGGGCTGGCAGCAGCAGGGGGCACGCCCTCCCGGTTCCGCCGGCGACGGGAACACCCCGGCCATAGCCGCACTCGTCCTTGGCATCCTCGGGATAATCGGTGCGTTCTTGACCGTCGGCGTCCTTGGGGTCGTGCTGGGCGTCGCGGCCATAGTCCTGGGCGTCAAGGGCCGTCGCAAGGTCAGCCAGGGTCGGACTACTCAGCACCGTGGTATCGCCACCGGCGGCCTCGTCACCGGAATAATCGCCACGATTCTGGGGGTCATCATCCTCGCCCTCGTCGTCATTGGGTTCGCCCTCCTCAGCTCTAGTGGCGACTTGCAGCGTGAAATCGAGCGGCAACAGAGGCAGCTCCAAGCGCCGTAGCGCACCGCTCGGCCTTTCCGGGAACGGCGGTACTCGACTCCGGAAGCTGCTCAGCGTGCACCACCACGCGCACCACGCCGGTAGAGGCCGAGCGGCCGATTATTCCGTCCGGCGGTCGGTTAGAGTCGGCTGCGCCGGAGCGCGAGCGGGCCGCCAAGCCGGGCGTGCCCTTCCCGACCAGTGGCCTCGACTTCGCGTCGTACGAGCCTGAGGAGATGCCGTGAGCACCGAACCGCCCAAGCGCGATCGCCCCGAGGAGCCCGAGGCTCCCGTTCAACCGGGTCAACACCAGCGCCCGGGGGACCCCCAGAGCCCGTCGGGCCCGCAGAGTCCCGCTGGGCCCCAGAGTCCCGCGTCGCCTGAGCAACCCACCTCGCCACCGTCACCGTCCGGCTCGCCGCCTCCACTGCCCGATGCCCCTCAGGCTCCCTCCGGGCCGGCCCCTCCGCCGGCGGACATGCCTCAGTCGCCCGCGGGACCCCCGCCCCCACCCGCGGCCGCGCCGCAGTCACCGTCCGGGCCGCAGTCTCCTCCTGCCCAGCGACCTTTGACCTCGCCCGCCGCGCCGCAACCCCCTGCGCCGGCGAGCCCCCAATCACCGCCCGGGGCGCTGGCCGGCTCTGGCTACAGCGGACCGATCCCGCCCGGCGGCTGGCAGCAGCCGATGGCGCCTTCTGCCCTACCCCTCAATACCGCTCTCGCCGGCTGGGGCAGCCGGGTGGGCGCAACTCTCCTCGACGCCGTGGTCCTGCTTGTCCTCGCCGTCGTCCTCGTTGCTCCGGGAGTGGTCTTGACCGCTGTCTCGGAGGGGGGCGCGCTCGGCATCATCCTGCTCATCGTCGGCGTCCTCGCTTTCTTCGTCGTGTCCCTCCTCTACGCATCGTTCTTCATGCAACGGGACGGCGAGCACAACGGCCAGACGCTCGGCAAGCAATGGGTGGGGATACGAGTCGTCCGGGTCGACGGCCAGCCCTTCGGATGGGGGCCAGCGCTCCTCCGTGAGCTCGCGATCAAGCAGTTGCTGTTCGGAGTAGTGGGTGGCTTCTTCCTGTCCATCCCGACACTGCTCGACTGGTTGTGGCCGCTGTGGGACGACGAGAATCGAGCACTGCACGACATGGTCGCGAGCACGCGCGTGCTCCGCGCCTGAGCGAGCTCAAGCTCGCGCCCGCGCTCAGACCGCCGCTCCCACCCCTCGCTCCGCCACCTCGGTGGCGATGATCTGGTCGCGCCCGGGCCCGACGCCCACGAACGCCAGCGGTACGCCGACGAAGTCGCTCACGAAGTCGAGATAGCGCCGCGCAGTCTCCGGAAGGTCCTCGAGTGAGCGGGCGCCCGTGATGTCCTCGTCCCAGCCGGGGAGCTCCGTCATCTCGCCGCTGGCCTTGTGGACGATCGACTGGTGGTAGGGGAACTCGTCGAAGCTCGCGTCCTCTGAGCCGAGGTAGCGGGTGGCCACGCAGAGGGGGTGGATGCCGGTGAGGACGTCGAGCTTGGTGACGATGAGGCCGGTAAGTCCGTTGATGCGGGCGGCGTAGCGCAGTGCCACGAGGTCGAGCCAGCCGCAGCGCCGGGCGCGTCCGGTCGTCGTCCCGTACTCGCCGCCGCGGGCGCGGATCTCGTCGGCGAGGTCGCCGTCGAGCTCGGTCGGGAAGGGGCCCGATCCGACGCGGGTCACGTAGGCCTTCGCGACCCCCCAGACGTCGTCGATGTCCTTGGGCCCGACGCCCGCGCCGACGCACGCCGCCCCCGCGACGGGGTTCGATGAGGTCACGAAGGGATAGGTCCCGTGGTCGATGTCGAGCAGGGCCCCCTGCGCGCCCTCGTAGATCACGAGCCGATCGCGGTCGAGGGATTCCCAGACTATGCGGGCGGTGTCGGCGATGTAGGGCTCGAGCCGATGGCCGAGCGTGCGGTAGTCCTCGGTCATGGCGTGCAGGTCGAGCAGCGGGTCCTTGGCGTAGGGCCGCAGCGACTGGCGCTTGGGCTCGAGCGCGGCGTAGATCTTCTGCTTGAGGATCTTCTCGTCGAGCAGGTCCTGAATGCGGATCCCGAGCCGTTCCGCCTTGTCGGCGTAGCAGGGGCCGATGCCCCGCCGCGTCGTGCCGATCTCGAGCTTGCCGAGCCTGGCCTCGCCGGCCTGGTCGAGCATCAGGTGGTAGGGCATGATCAGGTGCGCGTTGGCGGAGATCCGTAGTCCGGCCGTGTCGACGCCGCGGCGCTTGAGCCCGTCGAGCTCCTCGGTCAGGACGCGCGGGTTGATGACGACGCCGTTGCCGATCGCACAGATGACGCCCGCGTGGAGGATCCCCGAGGGGATCAGGTGCAGCTTGAAGACCGCACCGTCGCGGACGATCGTGTGGCCGGCGTTGTTGCCGCCCTGGAAGCGCACGACGACATCGGCGCGCTCGGCGACGAGGTCGGTGATCTTGCCCTTGCCCTCATCCCCCCATTGGGCGCCCACGATCGCTAGTCCCGGCATGTCTCGAGTCTACGGTTGGTCCGGAGAGGCGGTGAGTGGCCGGCTGACGCTCGCCGGGCTAGTAAGCGGCCTCGGCGGGGACCGGGGCGCCCGCAAGCGCCGACTCCCGGGCCAAGCTGGCGAACTTGGGAAAGCGCTTCATGAACGCGAGCGGGACCGTGCCGACCGGACCGTTGCGGTGCTTGGCGATGATGATGTCGGCCTCGCCGGGGCGCTCCGACTCGTCGTCGTAGTACTCCTCGCGGTAGACCATCATGACGAGGTCGGCGTCCTGCTCGATCTGGCCGCTCTCACGCAGGTCGGAGAGCTGCGGACGCGGCGGACTCCGTGACTCGACCGCGCGGGAGAGCTGGGATACGGCGATCACCGGTACGCCGAGCTCGCGGGCGAGGATCTTGAGCCCGCGGCTGAACTGGCCGACCTGCTCGACGCGACTCGCGTCGCGGCCGCCCTCGTGGCGCATGAGCTGGAGATAGTCGACGATGATCAGGCCGAGCGGATTCTTCGTGTGCAGGCGACGAGCCTTGGCGCGGAGGTCGAGGATGCCCAGGTCGCTCGAGTCGTCGACGAACAGCGGCGCGGCGGCGAGCTGCTCGGTGGCGCGTACTACTTTGGGCCAGCTGTCGGGCTTGACGCGGCCCTTGCGCAGGTCGTCTCCGTTCAGCTTCGCTCGAGAGGCGATGAAGCGCTGCGCGAGCTCGGCCTCGGCCATCTCGAGCGAGAAGAGCGCGACGCCCTTGCCGTGGTCGAGCGCGGCGTTCTCGGCCATGTTGATGCCGAGTGCCGACTTGCCCATCGACGGTCGGGCCGCCAGCACGATCAGGTTGCCCGGCTGAAAGCCGCCCGTGAGCTCGTCGAGGTCCTGGAAGCCCGACGGGGTGCCCGTGAGGGCGATGTTCTCGCGCGAGAGCCGCTCGAGCCGGTCGACCTCCTCGTAGAGGACGTCGCCGAGCGCGCGCACCTCCCCGGTCGCACCGTCGTGGGCGATCTTGAACAGCTGCGCCTCGGCGTCCTCCACGAGTTCCCGGGCCTCGCCGTGCGCACCGTAGACCCGCTCCTGGATCTCGCGCGTGGCGTCGAGCAGCCGCCGCTCGACGGCGCGATCCTTGACGATCCGCGCGTAGTGGGCGGCGTTTCCCGCGGCCGGCACCACGTTCGGCAGATGCTGCACGTAGTCGCGGCCGCCGACCTCCTCGAGGACCCCCTGGGACTCGAGCTCGGCCGCGAGGGTGGCCGTGTCGATCGGGCCGGGCTCTGACCGTTCCTTGAGCCGGATCATGGCCCGAAAGAACTGGCGGTGGCGCTCGCGGTAGAAGTCCTCGGGCACGAGCCGGACGTCGATCAGGACCGGGTCGAGCGCGCGCTCGGAGAGCAGGATCGCTCCGAGCACCGCCGACTCGGCCTCGAGGTTGTGCGGCGGGACCCGTCCGTTCGGCTCGGGCGGCGCGGCGAGCGCCACGTCAGCCAGGCGTGACGATGGTCTTGATGTCCGCGCTCACGCCGTCGTGAACCTCGACGCTGACCATGTAGTTGCCCGTCGCGCGAATCGGCTGCTCCAGCGCGACCTTGCGGCGGTCGATCCTGATCCCGCGCGCCTGCCCGATGGCATCGACGATCTCCTGCGCGGTGACCGAGCCGAACAGCCGACCGTCCTCACCCGCGGCGTGGGGGATGGTCAGCACGGTGCGACGGAGGAGGTCAGCGTTCTCGCTCGCCCGCTCGGCGGCCTCGCGCTGCACCCGCTCCGCCGCCTCCACCCGCCGCTGAGCCTCGGCGATGGCGCCCGCCGTCGCCGGCTGCGCGAGCCGTCGCGGCGCCAGGTAGTTGCGCAGATAGCCGGGGGCGACGTCGATGACCTCGCCCCGCTCACCGAGCGTGTCGACGTCTTGAAGGAGGATCGCCTGGGCCATCAGCGAGAGAGGAATGCGAAGGTTTGCAGGGTGCTCACCGCTCAGCCCACGTAGGGCAACAGCGCGAGCTCTCTAGCCCGTTTGATGGCGCGGGCCAGCTGAGCCTGATGCCGCCGGCAGCATCCCGTGATCCGCGCCGAGCGAATCTTGCCCTTCTCGCTCATGGCGCGGCGCAGCGCAGCCGTGTCCTTGTAGTCGACGAAGTCGATCTTGTCCCGGCAGAACGGGCATGACTTGCGGCGCCCGCCACCTCCCGGCCCTCTTCGGTTGTCTCGCCGGCGACCCGCCGGCTGACGGCCACGCTGCCTTGCCACGCCTAGAGCTCCTACCTAATCGAAATCAGAACGGGATGTCGTCGTCGGGGCCCGCTCCCGCCGCCGCCGGCTCGAAGTCGCCGGTGTCGGTCGGGACGTCGCTCCCGCCGAAGCGCCCGCCGCCGTTCTCTGCCCCATCGCGCGAGCCGAGGAACTGTACGGAGTCGGCAATGATATCGACCGCTTGACGCTTGTTGCCCTGCTGATCCTGCCACTCCCGCCACTCGAGTCGCCCGTCGAGGGCCACCGGCCGTCCCTTCTGCAGGTAGGTCGCGCAGTTCTCGCCCTGCGCGCCCCAGACCGTGACGTCGAAGTAGTTGGCCTTGTCGACCCACTCCCCGGAGGCGTCGCGGCGCCGGGTGTTGCAGGCGAGGCGCAGGCTGCAGACCGGCGTGCCGCTCCCCGTGGTTCTCAGCTCGGGATCGCGCGTGAGGTTCCCCGTCATGACGACGCGGTTGATGTTGGTTGCTGCCATGGGTGCTCCTTGTCTTCTTGGGCGGAGGGTCGCGGGGTAGGTCGGGGCGACTGTAGCGGTGCCACCACCCGGAATAGATGCGCCGAAGCGGGAAGTTCCAGCAAAGTCGGAGAGGTTTCGCAGAGGCGTTGCACTCTTAGCGTCTCCGTGTCCCAATGGGCTCCGCTCGCCTGTGGCGGCGTTTGACGCGGCTACGGCAGCGGAGCCGGGCCGACGGGACGCGCTATTCCCGCGCCGGCGCGTCCGCGGCGGCACGCGCCGCGACGGGCGACGGTGCCTCCGAGCGCTCCTCCTCGCCCCGGCGCGCGCCCTCCGGCCGCGGAGGAGTGGGCGGCGGCGCGTCCGACTTGAGGCGGATGAAGCGGAAGCGCAGGATCTCGTCGGTGATCTTGAGCGTGCGGTCGAGGCGCTCGAGGAGAGGGGGAGCCGCATCGATCTGAAGCAGGTGGTACTCGCCGTCGCCGTGACGATCGATCTCGAAGGCGAGCCGCCTCACGCCCCAGTCGTAGTCGCCCACGATCGCGCCGTCGGCCTGGACCGTCGCGCGCACCCCGTCGAGGATCTCGGCCCGGCGCGCGTCCGGGGCCTCGGCGTCGAGGATCATCGTGAGGTCGTAGAGCGGCATGCGGCGGGAGACGCTAGCACCGCGCACACGCTCGTTGGCTCGACGGGAGGGGGGAGAGATCGGCTGCGAACCCGCTTCACATCCAGGGACCCGGTGGCTGGCTCGAGTGCGCTGCGCGGTCGAACGGACCGCCGGCGAGGGAACGTCAGGACGGTCGCCTGGACGGCCGGCCGCCGGGTTCCGACGACAACAAAGCTGCGTTCCCCGCACGAGCGGCGCGGCGCTGGCAGGCGCCCATAATCGCTAGCCGTCCGCCGCCTGCCGGTGCTTGGCCTCGACGTCGCGCATTTGGTCGTCGACCCAATCGCCGGGGTCACGCGCCGTCACGAGTTGCTTGAGTCCCTCGGAGCGCCAGGTCCGCTCGTCGCCCGACATGGTCAGCGCGCGATGGATCGCGTCCGCCTGCTCCTGCACGTCGAACGGGTTGACCGACAGCGCGTACTCGCTGAGCTCCTCGTGCGCACCGGTGTTCTCTGACAGCAGGCTGACACCCGCGCGCTCGTTGACGAGCGGGCCCTCCTTGGCGATGAGGTTCATGCCGTCGAACATGGCGTTGACCATCAGCAGGTCGTAGTGCTTGTAGGTGGCGATCGCCTCGGGCAGGTTCTCGCGGAGCCTGAGGTCTATCGGCATCCAGTCGGTCGTACCGTGGCGGTGGTTGACCACGGCCACGAGCGCTTCGATCTTCTCGAGGTACTCGACGTACTCGGGCACATCCTGGCGCGAGGGCACGAGGTGGGCGACGAACGTGACCCGCTCGCGGAACTCCGGGTGCTGGGAGAGGAACAGGTCGAAGGCGGTGAAGCCGCGCAGGACGTTCTTCGACAGGTCGGCGCGGTCGACGCGCAGGATCAGGTGCTCGCGACGGTGGCGGAGCACCTCCTGCTCGTACTCCTGGACCTCGGGGGTCGCAGCGTTCTGGCGAAAGTTGTCGGCGGAGATCGGCAGCGGGTAGCTGCGCACCCACACCTCGCGTCCCTCGAACTCGACCGTACCGGCCTCGAAGTCGACGGGAAGGTCGAGGAGCTCCTGGCAGCAGAACAGGAAGTTGCGCCGGTATGACCTGGTGTGGAAGCCGACGATGTCGTTCGAGAGCAGCCCCTCGTAGATCTCCTCGCGGATGCCCGACGGGAGCACCCGCCAGGCGTCGGGCTGGGTCCAGGGAATGTGGACGAAGTGATGCAGGAGAGCCCCGGGCCGGGCGCGCCGGATCGCCCGCGGGGCGAGGTAGAGGTGGTAGTCGTGGAGCATTACGACGACGTCCTCATCGCTCCCGATCTCGGCGAGCACCGCTTGGGCGACGTCCTCGTTGACCGCCCGGTAGCCACGCTCGAAGGCCTCGACCTCGTCGGCGCGGATGTCGGGGGCGTTCGAGATATCCCATAGGTAGTGCTGGATGAACCACAGCAGCGGGTTGGCGACGACGTTGTAGAAGGCGTCGTAGGCGTCGGGGTCCGACTCGACGAGGCGAAGCCGGTAGGTCGTGTCGTCGATTTCCCAGTCGAACGAACCGCCGTCGTGGAGGCGCGAGACCTCGATGTCGGCTTCGGTCATGGCCGAGGCGATCCAGAGCGCGTCGCGATGGTGGACGAGGCCGGTGAGCGCGGTGACGAGGCCCCCGCCGCCACGGCGGGCGACGAGCTCGCCGCTCTCGTCGTGCTCGAAGGACGCGGGGCCGCGGTTCGACACGAGCACCATGCGGGTGTCGGTGCTCATCGCGGCGATCCGATCATCCGAGCCTGCGGAAGATCCCGAGCCAGTCGCGCAGCAGGCGCGGAGTCAGGAAGTGGGTCCGCACGTACTCCTTGCCGGTGCGCCCGAGATGCTTGCCGAGCCCGGGGTCGCGCAGGATCTGAAGCGTCCGGTCGGCGCACTCCTCGGGGCTCGAGACCAGGAAGCCGGAGGCGCCGTCCTCGATCTGGAGCGGGATGCCGCCCACGTCCCCACCGATGAACGGGCGGCCCTTCCACAGCGCCTCGGAGACGGTCAGGCCGAACCCCTCGCGGGTCGACTTCTGGATCATGACGTCGGCCTGAGACTGAAAGGCGTTGACCTCGATCGCCCCGACGTTGCTGAGGTTGTTGAAGATCTTGATGTCGGGGTCGCCTTGGGCGTGCTCGAGCGTGGAGTTGAAGAACTGCCAGCCCTCGGGGTCGTCGGCGGCCATCGAGCCGACGAGGGCGAGCTGCACCTCGGGAAGCTCTTCGTGCACGATACGGTAGGCGTCAATCACCCCGATCGGGTCCTTCCAGGGGTCGAAGCGCGAGACCTGGCACATGAGCGGACGGTCGACGTCGACGCCGAACTGGTCGCAGACGAACGCCGCGTCCTCGGGGGAGAGCGCCATGTTCTTGGGCGACAGAGGGTCGATCGCGGGCGGCACGATGTTGACCGAATCGCCCGCGCCGTTGAGAGCGCCCGGCACGTAATCGGGGATGTGGAAGAGGAAGGCGTCGTACTCGGAGACGATCGGGACGAGGCGGTCGATCGTCGGGGGATGCGGCGCCGAGAGGTCGATGTGGCATCGCCAGACCCAGTTGCGCGCCTTGTCGACCGCGTGGCGGCGCATGGCCGCCGGCTGGGGATCGTGGACGACGATCACGTCCCAGCCCCCCTGGAGCATCTCGGCGTTCATCTCGTTGTACTCCTCCCAGACGCGCCACTCGGGCGGGGAGAGGTCGAGCGGATTGCCCTGGAGGGCGTTGTGGAGAAGCTTCGTCGCGTTGAAGAACTCCTCCCGGCCGATGATCACCTGCCAGTGGGCGTCGATCCCGACGTCGCGCATGAGCGGCACGACCGAGTACAGGAGCTCGGAAACCCCTCCGCCGAAGGCCGTGGCCGATAGATGCAGCACCTTGAGGCCTTCGAGCCCCTCGGCCAGCGAGCGGACCTCCTCACACAGCGGGCGGCCGACGAGATGTGTGTAGTCGGCGAGCGTCTTGTGGCCGACCCCTACCGGTTGCAGCAAAGAGGACTCCTTCCTTCGGCGCCGGCCGCAGGTTGCTGGGAGACGAACGGGCGCGGAAGGCGGGCTGCCTCCGGCCGCGAGCGCTCACCCCAGATTACCGATCCGCTCCGGACGCGTCTGCGGGGGCGCGAGGCGGTAGCGACGACCACTTTGAATGCCGTTGTCGTGCCGGTGCCATCTGCTAGGGCTCGACCGAGCCGATTCGCTTCTCGAGGCGAACGGCGTCGCCCAGGTCCTCGCAGCCGTCGACCGTGGCCTCAAGGATCGCCCGCCCGAGGCGCCGCTCATCGAGCGGGACGTCCGAGGGCAGCGAGCCCCGGACCTCGAGGATCAGTCGATCCGGCTCGAGATGGAAGACGAAGCCGATCCGGTCGGGGACGGTCGGAGGACGCTCGCCTTCGTCGAGCACCCCGGCCGCGGCCTCGGTGACGGCGAGCTTGAGGTCGATCACCTCGTCGGAGCGAAGCGTGGTGAGCCGGCAGACCGCCCCGAGGGCGAGCCGCGCGAAGACCAGGAAATCGGGGTCCGAGGGCACGGCAAGCGACACCGTGCGGCTGTTCTCGTCCTTCATGCCTCCCCAACCTTCCCGGCGTTCGAGGGCGCTAATCGAGCCGAGAGGTCGCAGGCGCTGCGCCGGCGGCGTCCCGCAGGCGCAGCGCCTGCTCAGGATGCGGTGCCCGCCGGGCCGACCGCCGGCTCGTGTTCCCGTTCCTCGCCGCCGGCCTCCACGGCCGGGAGCTCGACGGTGAACACCGTCTCGCGCGAACCGGCGTCGAGGGCGATGCCTCCCTCCATCCGCTCGGCGAGCTCCCGGGCGATGGCCAGGCCGAGGCCGGAGCCGCCGGCGGCGTCGCCGGTGTAGAAGCGATCGAAGGCCTGGCGAACCACGGTCTGCTCCACCCTCCGGCCCTCGAGCTGGGGTCCGCGGTCGGCGACGGCGACGCGCGCGGTGCCGTCCACAGCGGCGACCGAGAGGCGCACCGCGGCGTGCTCGGGGGTGTGACGCAGGGCGTTGTCGAGCAGGATGCGCACGATCTGGGCCATCCGCTGGCGGTCGCAGCAGGCGCTCACGTCGTCGGCGACCTCGAGCTCGAGCTCGGTCTCGTGGCCGTTCAGGACCGGGATGAACTCGGCGGCCACGTCGCGGGCGAGCTCGCCGAGATCGACGTTCTCGAGGCTCAGTTGAAGAGCGCCGGCGTCGAGGCGCGAGAGGTCGAGCAGATCGGCGGCGAGCTTCTTGAGGCGCTCGGTCTGCTCGCGCATCTGACCCAGGAACTCGTCGCGGGTCTCGGCGTCGAGCTCCTCGTCCTGGAGCAGCTCTGCGAACCCGCCCAGCGAGAAGATCGGCGTGCGCAGCTCGTGCGAGGCGTTGGCGATGAACTCGCGCCGCGCGCGGTCGAGGCGCACGAGCTGCTCCTGCATGTCGTTGAAGGCGTGAGCGAGGTCGCCGATCTCGTCGGCTGAGTCGACCGGCACGGGATCGACGAAGTCGCCGGCGGCGACCTGCTTGGCCGCCGACTCCACCCGCCGCACGCGCGCCGCCACCGTCTGAGCCACCAGGTAGCCGCCCGCGCTCGCGACGAACAGCGCCACCGCGGCGGCCACGAGCACCCGGCGGCGGATCAGGCCCACGATCTCGCCGACCTCAGACAGGTCGCGCGCGTAGACCGCGACCCAGTCGGCCCGGCCGCGGAAGAAGAGCGGCGTGGCCACGCGCGCCACCGGGTCGCCGCGCTCGCGGCCGACGCCGTCCTCGACGGCGTCACGGGCCACGGCCGCCATGGCCAGGCCGTAGCCCGAGCGAGCACGAGGCTCGACCTGGGAGTCCGAGATGAGGTACAGGCTGGGCGCCTCCGAGGGATCCCCGGGGAAACCGACCGAGCGCTGCACCCCGAGCAGCATGACCCGCGCGTCGGCGCGGTCGGACGCCGCCCGCACAAGCATGTTGAGCTGCGCCTCGGTGATGTCGGTCCCCATGGCCTCGCCGAGCGGGTCCGAGGTCGCCCCCGCCACACGGCGCAGGTCGCGCAACGCCTGCTCCTCGAGGTTCGACTGGAGCTGAGGGACCACGTACAGGAGCACGCCGGCAAACGCGATCGCGATGATGGCCGAGAAGAGCAGCGCCAGCTTGTTGGCGAGCGAGCGCAGGCGCAGACGCGGCTGGGCAGGCGCGGCCATCAGGTGTCCCGGAAGTGGTAGCCGACACCCCGCACCGTGAAGATGTACTCGGGCTCGCGAGGCTCGCGCTCAAGCTTCTCGCGCAGGTGGCGGATGTGCACGTCGACCGTCCGCGGATCGCGATAGGCGGCGTCGCCCCACAGTCCCTCGAGCAGCGCCGTGCGGCTGAACACGCGCCCAGGGCTGCGTGCGAGCGTGACGAGGATCTCGAACTCCACATAGGTCAGGCGCACGGGCTCGCCCCGGACCGCGACCGCCCGCTTGCCGAGGTCGATCTCGAGGTCCTCCACGTCGAGCGGCTCGCCCGCGCCGTCTCGCTCGCGCTCGCGCACGAGCTCCACGCGCCGCAGCGCCGCCTTCACGCGCGATCGGAACTCGCGCATCGAGAACGGCTTCGTGATGTAGTCGTCGGCGCCCAGTTCGAGGCCGAGCACCTTGTCGAACTCCTCGGCCTTGGCCGTCAGCATGATGATCGGCACGGCGCTGCGGGCCCGCAGCCGGCGGCAGACATCGAAGCCGTCGCGCCTGGGGAGCATGACGTCGAGCACGATCAGGTCGAAGCTGCCCTCGCTGAAGCGCTCGAGCGCCTCCTCGCCATCGCGCGCGGGCACAACGTCGTAGCCCTCCTTGCGGAGCGGATAGGCCAGCAGCTTCTGAACCGACTCCTCGTCGTCGACGAGTAGGATGCGCGGGGGCTGGGACGAGATGTGATCTCCCTCCCCGATCATTGTAGGTTGGCTCCGGAGAGCCCTTTGGAACCGTGATCGAGCCGCGCATCTACCGGGCCGCCCTGCTGCCGGCCCTGCTCGCCGTGCTGGTCGCCATGTTCTCGGTCGAGAGCAGGCCGGGGGCGCTGCCGCGAGGGCTGGCGGCCGACGAGCTCTTCGACCCCTCTCGCGCGCTCGAGGAGGCCGAGGAGATGGCCGCGGCGCGCGACGAGGAGGGCGGCGCCCGCCCGGTGTCGCCTCGGCGCGTGGCCGAGTCGCTCGCCACGAGCGGCTTCGAGTCGAGCATCGACAGCTTCGAGGTCGGCGACCGCCGGCTCGCCAACGTCATCGGCCGCCGGGCCGGGACGGTCGCGAGCGAGAGCCAGGTCGTCGTCGTGGCCAACCGGGATGGCGC
>JACCUC010000015.1 GCA_013812065.1 Thermoleophilaceae bacterium
CGACTACGAACGCCTCCCGGCCACCTCCGAGGCGATGGTCAAATGGGCAATGATCGGGGTGATGACCCGACGCCTAGCGCCCGGGCCAGGCCGCCGCCCCTGGAGCACCCCAGCCACCACATGAACCCTTCTCAAACACGTTCTGAGTAGGCTGACGAGAGTGACTCGTGGCCTGCGAGCTTCCTGGCCGGCCAGAGGGCGGAGCGACTGAGCCAGGCAATAGAGGACGGAGCCACTGGCGACTCGCCGCAAGGCATCGCGGAGTACGCCGTCCTCAGATCGAACCACTCGGCGCTCGGCGAGCCACTCCAGCGTACTGAGAACGACCACGCGAGCGCCTCAAGACTGAGATTGCGAGCGGCGTCGTGCAGCGCCTCCCGTTCGCCGAGCTTCCTGCCCATGTCGGGTCCTCGGCGAGGACAAGGACATCGACATCCAAGTGCTCACGCTGCGACGGCTCCCGACTGAAGCTGGCTTATTCCCGAGCCGAGGCTTAGCCCTCCAGGCACCATCTGAGGACGCCGGGCATCGAACGCAGCGCGACCGACGGAACGAGCGCCGACGCGCTCAGACGTCCTTCTCGATCGGGACGTCCACGAGGCTCCCCCACTCCGTCCACGACCCGTCGTAGTTCTTGACGCTTTCCTGCCCCAGCAGCTCGTGCAGCACGAACCAAGTGTGGGCCGAGCGCTCGCCGATGCGGCAGTAGGCGATCACGTCGTTGCCGTCCGAGACGCCCTTGGCCGCGTAGAGCTCGCGCAGGTCGTCGGCCGACTTGAACGAGCCGTCCTCGCGCACCGCCTGAGCCCACGGGACCGAGGCCGCGCCCGGGATGTGGCCCGCACGCTGGGCGCCCTCCTGCTCGTAGCCGGCCATGGAGATCAGCTCCCCTGAGAACTCCTGTGGGGAGCGCACGTCGACGAGCTTCGTGCGGGAGTCGAGCGCCTCGTGGACCTCGTCGCGGCGGGCACGGATCGTGTCGTCGGGCCCGCGCGCCACGAAGGTCGCGGGCGAGTGGTCTGGCTCCTCCTTGGTGGTCGGGCGGCCCTCGTCGATCCACTTCTCGCGCGGGCCGTTCATGAGCACGACGTCGTCGTGGCCGTAATACTTGAGGTACCAGTAGGTGTAGGCCGCGAACCAGTTGTTGCGGTCGCCGTAGAGGACGATCGTGTGGTCGTTCGAGACCCCCCGGCTGCCGAACAGCTCGCCGAACTCCCGCGGACCGAGGAAGTCGCGCCTGACCTGGTCCTGGAGGTCGTGCTTCCAGTCGAACCCGATCGCCCCGGGGATGTGAGCCTCCCGGTAGAGACCGGTGTTCTCGTCGACCTCGACGATTCGAATCGAGTCGTCGTCGAGGTGCTCCTGCACCCAGTCGGTCTCGACGAGGACGTCCTTGGCGTAGTCCGCCACGGTAAGCTCACCTCCGCTGGTTTGATGAAAAATGCTTAAAGTCGATTGACATTCGACCCTTTTCTACCACTCTCGGTGGGGTTCTACCCGCTCACGCGCCGAGCACGCCGTCGACGCCGTCCCGCACCGCCGCGACCCACGCCTCGACCTCGGCCGGATCCTGCTCGACGATCTCCACCGGCATCCGATTGGCCTCTCCCACGCGCCGGACGATCCCACCGCCTTCGGCGAGCAGGTGGCCCTCGATCGTCCCCGCGGCCTCGTAGACCAACCCGCGCACACCCGAGTCGATGAGCTTCGAGGCCATCGACTCGAGGCGCGGCCCGTGGAGTGCCGCGACCGCCTCCGCATCGCCGACCGCGGTCCCCATCAGCCAGCACATGACGCTGACTCCGCCGAGGTGGCCAAGCAGGGTCGAGAGACGATCCGGATCGGCGACCACTGCCTCCGCCCCCGCGGCCTCGATGCCCGAGAGCTTGTCCGGATCGCGCGTGGTACCCCGGACGGCGTGGCCGTCGGCGGCGAGTCCGGCGGCGAGCTCGCGCCCGCGGCAGCCGCACCCGACGATCAGGACGCGCGCCACGCGGGGCGGTCAGCCGGACCCGTGTCGAGCGTCGGGCGCCGCGGGTCCGGATCTGTAACGCGGCTCGTCGTTCTGCATCAGCCCTTCGAGCATCTTCCTCTCCCGTGGCAGGCCGATGCTACGCCGGGGCGACATAATGCACCCCCCGGGCCGGCCGGGCTCGCAATGATCGACTTCGACCCCACCGACCAGCAGCGCGTGATCCAGGAGACCGCGCGCGACTTCGCCAGCCGCGAGGTCATCCCCCGCGCCCGCGACATGGATCGCGCCTACGAGGGCAGCTCCCAGATCCAGAAGCTGATCGTCGGGCGCGCGGTGACCGGCGTCGACACGATGACGTGAGCGGCTCGGATGGCTCGCAGCCCCTCGTCGTGTGCGAGCGCGACGGCGCCGTTGGGATCGCGCGCCTGAACCACCCGGAGGCGCGCAACGCGCTCTCGGCGGAGCTCACGGGCGAGCTGCTGGCGCGGATCGAGGGGTGGGACGCCGACCCCGAGGTTCGCTGCGTGGTCATCGCGGGCAGCGACGAGGTGTTCGCCGCCGGAGCCGATATCCACGCGCTTCGCGCCCGCAACGTGAGTGATGCGCTGGCGCAACCTGGAGGTAACGGCTTCTGGACGCGGCTCGCCGCCTGCCGGGTTCCGCTCGTGGCCGCGGTCTCGGGCTACGCGCTCGGCGGCGGCCTCGAGCTCGCCCTCGTCTGCGACCTCGTGGTGGCCGCCGAGGGCTCGGAGCTCGGCCAGCCGGACATCATGCTCGGCCTTATCCCCGGAGGCGGCGGGACGCAGCGGCTGGCGCGCGCGGTTGGCAAGCAGCGCGCCATGGAGCTCGTCCTCACCGGCCGGCGCTTCGACGCGGCCGAGGCCGAGCGGATCGGACTCGTCAACCGCGTGGCGCCCAAGCGCCGCTGGCTCGAGGAGGCGCTCGACCTCGCCAGCACCGTGGCCGAGCGTCCTCCGCTCGCCGCGCAACTGGCCAAGCAGGCAGTCCTCGCCGCCGAGGAGACCTCGCTATCGGCCGGCCTCGACCAGGAGCGACGGTTGTTCGAGCTCGCGCTCGCGACCGAGGACCGCGTCGAGGGCATGAGCGCTTTTCTCGAGCGCCGGCGGCCGGAGTTCCGCGGGCGATGAGCGCTGAGGCGCCCCCGGCTCGGGGGTCGTCGGCGCGGTAGATTCCTCGCGAGCCATGCGCGCCGTCACCTTCCAAGGCCCCGGCGAGGTCCGCCTCGAGGAGCGGCCGGACCCCGAGCCGATCGCCGCCGGGGATGCCGTCGTGCGCGTCGAGGCCACCGGCATCTGCGGCTCGGACCTGCATATCTACCACGGCCGTGTAAAGATCGAGCCCGGTTTCACGCTCGGCCATGAGTACGTCGGCACGGTGGTCGCGGCCGACGACGGGGTTTCCCGCGTCAGCCCCGGCGACCGCGTGCTCGGCACCTTCCACACCGCCTGCGGCAGGTGCCACCTCTGCCGGCTCGGGGTCTTCCACAAATGCGACGAGGCGCGCATCTTCGGCCATGGCGAGATGCTCGGATCGCTGCAGGGCACCCAGGCCGAGCTCGCGCTCGTACCCAACGCCGACATGACCTTGCGACGCGTGCCCGCCGGCCTCTCCGACCAGGCCGCCCTGTTCGCTGGCGACGTGATGGGGACGGGCTACCACGCCATCGAGGCGGCCGGCCTGCGCCCCGGCGACACGTGCGCGGTGATCGGGCTCGGGCCGGTCGGGCTGTGCGCGGTCATGGCGGCCCGCGCGGCCGGCGCGTCGCGGGTCGTGGCGGTCGACCGCGTGCCCGAGCGACTCGAGGTGGCCCGCGACCTCGGAGCCGAGCCCGTGCACGGGGTCGAGGACGACCCGCGGGCCGCGGTCAAGGAGGCGACCGACGGCCGCGGGGTCGACGTCGCCGTCGAGGCCGTCGGGCACCCCGAGGCGCTCGAGCTCGCCTGCCGTCTGGCCCGCAAGGCGGGGACCGTGTCGGTGGTCGGCGTCTACGCCGAGCGCGTCGACGTGCACATGGGGCTCGTTTGGCTGAAGGCTCTGCGCCTCGTCACCGGTTACGCGAACGTGATCGCGCACCTCGACTCCGTACTCGCGCTGATGGCCTCGGGGCGCCTCGACCCGGCGCTGCTCGTCACCCACGACCTGC
>JACCUC010000017.1 GCA_013812065.1 Thermoleophilaceae bacterium
CCACCTCTCGCTCGCGCGCGAAGCGGCCGTAGTTGTAGTAGGCCGCGCAGGCTCCCTCGGGCGAGACCATGCACGTCCCGATCGGTCGCTCGGGCGTGCACGCCGTGCCGAACACCTTGCACTCCCAGGGCTTGATCACGCCCTTGAGGACCTCGCCGCACTGGCAGGCCTTCGGGTCGGCCACGCGCACGCCGGGCACGGCGAACCGCTGCTCGGCGTCGAAGGCGGCGTAGGCGTCGGAGAGCCTGAGGGCGCTCTGCGAGATGAAGCCAAGCCCGCGCCACTCGAAGTGGGGGCGCAGCTCGAAGACCTCGGACAGGACCTGGAGCGCCTGTACGTTGCCGTCGTAGGGGACGACCCGGCCGTACTGGTTCTCGACCTCGCAGCGATCCTCGGCGAGCTGGCGCAGGATCATGTGGATCGACTGGAGCACGTCGAGCGGCTCGAACCCCGAGACCACGACCGGCTTTCCGTAGCTCGCGGGGATGAACTCGAACGGGCGCGCGCCGACGACCGTGGAGACGTGGCCCGGTCCGATGAAGCCGTCGAGGCGCAGGTCGGGCGAGTCGAGCAGCGCGCGCAGCGGCGGCACGATCGTCACGTGGCTGCACATGCACGAGAAGTTCGTGACCCCCTCGGCCTTGGCGCGCTTGAGGGTCAGCGCCGTCGAGGGGGCCGTGGTCTCGAAGCCGATCGCGTAGAAGACCACCTCGCGGTCAGGGTTCTCGCGCGCGATGCGCAGGGCGTCGAGCGGCGAGTAGACCATGCGGATGTCGGCGCCCTCGGCCTTGGCGTCGAGGAACGAGCCGTCCGAGCCCGGAATCCGCATCATGTCGCCGAAGCAGGTCAGGATCACGTTCGGCTCGCGGGCCAGCGCGATGCCGTCGTCGACGCGGCCCATGGGGATCACGCACACCGGGCAGCCGGGGCCGTGGACGAGCTCCACGTTGGCGGGCAGCAGGTCGTCGATCCCGTACTTGTAGATCGAGTGGGTGTGGCCCCCGCAGACCTCCATGATCTTGTAGTGGCGGCCCGGCTCGACCGTGGCGAGGATCTCGCCGGCGAGCACCTGGCCGAGCTCGGGGTCGCGGTACTCGTCGACGAACCTCATCGTGCTGCTCCCTCCGGCTCGAGGCGCGCCAGGGCGACGCCGGCATGAACGAGAACGGCATGGCCGGGCGCGACCCCGGTGACGATTCCCAGGTCCACCTCGCTCGTCGAGCCCTGGTGGTCGACGCAGACCGCGAGCCCGCTCCCCGCATCGACCTTGAGCGCGCGCATCTCGATGCCCTCGTCGCCGCAGGTGATGCAACCGACATCGGGAAGGCAGTCGGGCACGCCGGTCTCGGCTCGGGGGTGGGACTCGATCACTCGATCACGCTCGCCTTGAGCTCCTCGAGCTCCTGCTCGTAGTCATCGCCCATCCCCTCGAGCAGCTCGATCGTGGCCCGCGCCTCCTCCTCGTCGACCTTGGACATCGCGAAGCCGACGTGGATCAGCACCCAGTCGCCGGGCAGCGCCCCGCCGTCGGCACCGTCGAGCAGGCCGATATTCACCTTGCGCCGGACACCGGCCACGTCGACGCGGGCCAGTCGGTTCTCTTCGTCCACCACGTCGACGACTTGGCCTGGAATGGCGAGGCACATGGGGCATCTCCTCCCGTTTTCCGAGCAGCTCGGAGCCGCCCGCTGTCGGGGTAACGATAGAGCACGCGGGAGGGCTCGGGCCACAGGCGGTCGCAGCGCTCACGAGGTGACACCTCGCCGCCTCCTGAGCCGCCTCCACGCCGGGGCGGGCGATAGGCTCGGTGTGATGCGACGGATCTCGCTGTTCCTGTGGGTGGCTGTGGCGGGGGCGGTGCTCCAGCTCACCGCCTTGGGATCGGACTTCTACGTCGTCGGTGGCAAGCGCCGTGACGCCTGGCTCGGCATTCCCCATGCTTCCGATCTCCTCCTCGCCTCGGCGGTGGTGACGGTCGTGTTCCTCGCGCTGAGCGCCTGGGACCGCAGCCCGGTCCGCGGCCGGTCTGCGGGGCTCGCCGTGGGCGTCGCCGCCCTGCTCGCCACCCTCCAGCTCGCATACCGCATGTTGGTGCCGCCCTTCGGTTGCCTGACCTACGGCTGCGGTCTCGACGCTGCGCGGGAGGTAACGCTCCTCACCGGAATCTGGATCGGCCTGGTCGGCAGCGTTCTCGCGACGGTAGGGGGATTCGGCCACGCCTTCTCCCGCGCCGCGCAGGAGACGGCGGCTCGCCCGTCGCGCGCGCCGGCTCAGCCCGGCATGAGCCCATGGCTCGGGCTCGCCGCGCTCGGGGCCGTGGGCCAGTTCATCTTCGGCTTTACCGCATTCACCTTCTACACGGTCTCCGGATTCGCCGGCCAGCGGGGGATCTCCGCCTGGGGCGGCTGGCTATCCATCCCCCACACGAGCAGCCTCGTGCTGCTGATGAGCGCCGCGACGCTGTTCGTGGTCGCCACGGCGGCGCGAGAGCGGTCGTCGCTGAGCCCGTCCGCCGTCGGCGCGGCGATCGCCATCTTCGGCTTCATCGCCGCCTCGCGGCTCCTCTTCCGCATCCTCGAGCCCCCCTTCAGCGCCGCGGGGGGCGAGAGCACGCAGGTCGGCTCCGTAACGATCGAGTTGGGCGGGTGGCTGACGCTGGCCTCGGCGGTGCTGGTCTTGATAGCGGGGATCGTGCACGCCGCCCTCCAGAGCAAGGAAGAGCGGACAGATCCACGCGCGCGCGAGAGCGGCCCGGGGACCGCGGTGCCCGAACGTCCCTGAGCGCTCCTGTGTGCGAAGCTAGGCTGGAGACTTGAACCGTTTGAGGAGGTGCAGCGAGAGCATGGCCAGTGGGAAAGTGACTCGAGTTACTCGCGAGGTGGCGCTGTGCGCGGCGCCGGCGTCGACCGCGGGCTTCGATCCGGCGACGGAGCACACGGTCCTCGGCGGGCTGGTGGTGCTCTTCGTGAGCGCCGCGATCTGGATGTTCCGCCGCTGGCCCAGCCGACCGGGCTCGGAGGCGCCGGTGGCGAGCGAACGAGCCCCCTCGAGCCGCGAGCCGGCCGCCGAGGGGCT
>JACCUC010000029.1 GCA_013812065.1 Thermoleophilaceae bacterium
GCCCCGGCCGCCGCGGCCCCCGGCTGGGCGGTCGACGCCACGCGTGGGCTGGTGCTCCTCGCCGTCCCGATCGGCTTCTTCGCGGTCGGAGTCGCGCTCGCCGGCGAGGGCTTCGTCCGCCGGGCCACGGGCGGCCTGCGTGGGACGCTCGATCCTGTCGTGGCCGCTGCGGTCGCGCTCAAGCTGCTCGTGCCCGCGGCGATCATGCTCGGGCTGGCGGCGCTCCTGATCGACGTCCCCGACGCCTACCTCGTCCAGGCGGCCATGCCCACGGCCGTCAACACCCTCGTCGTCTGCCACGCCTACGGCCTCGATCGCCGCATCGCCGCCGCCACCATCGCCTGGACGACGGCGATCGTGGTCTGCGTCGGGGTGGTCGCGGTGCTCGTGTAGCTTGCGGTCCGGTGCCGCCCGACCAGCGCCCGATTCCCCGCTTCGTCGCGGAGCCGCCACACGAGGGCCTGCCCTACGGACGCTTCGGGGAGGCGCTCGCCGAGCGCTTCCTGGCCGCCTGCGCCGACGTCGAGCCCGGCGACGAGGAGATCGGCGAGCCGGGTGAGATCACCTGGTTTCCCGACCGCACCCACGCGGGGCGGACCTACGTCCCCGCGGTCGCCCCGAGCTCGTCCGGAGTCGAGCTGTTCGGCTTCGTCTCCTACCGCCGGGGCGCCTCGGGCGGCGACGGCGCCACCTACGAGGCCTTCGCCGACGCGACGGCGGAGACCGCTGCCGCCAACCCCGACTGGAAGCTCGACCTTTCCGACCACGAGCTCGAGGAGTACAGCGGCCTCGAGGGGCGTCGCGGGACGATCACGCTCGTGTGGGGGCGGGCGCTCGTGCCCAACGGAGCGCTCGCTACGGCGGAGCTCGGCACGACGACGACCGACCAGTGTCCGGTGGTCGACGACCGCTTCACGCTCGTCTCGCTCGACGAGTACACGGGCGACCTGCTCGAGGTCAGGCTGTACGGGCGCGAGGGCCGCGAGCTCGCGGTCGAGTCCCTGTACGAGGGCGAGTGAGCTGACACCGTGTCAGACACGGTGTCAGATTCGACTCGAGCCGCCGGCCTCCTGACGGCTCGAGCCATTGGATACTGTGCGCGAAACTCGATCTGGAGGGTCCTATGTTCGCCGTCAAGCCGATCCGGGCGCCGCTCGCCCTCTGCGCGCCGGTCGCCGTCCTGTTCCTCGTGGCCGGTTGCGGCCAGGGGGCTCGAGCGCCGAGCCCAAGCCCCTGAACCTCGAACTGACCGAGTCCGGCGACGGGGCGAGCTACTCGGGCGCACCGCGGGAGGTGCCGGCCGGGCTGGCGCGGATCAGCCTGAAGAACGGCGGCAAGGCGCCCCACGAGGCCCAGCTCGTTCGGGTCGACGGCGAGCATTCCCCCCAGGAGGTCGTGCAGGTGATCGGGGGAACGGAGCAGGGAGGACCGATCCCCGAGTGGCTGCACGCCGCGGGCGGTGTGAGCATCGCCCCGCCGGGCCAGACGGCCACCGCCGTACAGCCTCTCGAAGAGGGCACGTACCACATCCTCGACCTCCAGGGCCAGGACCCGTCCAAGGGGGCGCAGGCCACCTTCGAGGTCACGGGCGGCGAGGCCGGCGCCGAGCCCCCAGACGCCCCGGCTACGGTCACCGCGAGCGAGTACGAGTTCCAGACCTCGGGGCTCAAGTCGGGCCAGAACGGGTCCGCTTCGAGAACGCCGGTCAGGAGGCTCACCACGTGATCATGGCGCCGATCAAGCGGGGCAAGACGATGGACGACCTGCGCAAGTCCATTAGCACCGAGGAGGGCCCGCCGCCGATCGAGGAGGAGAAGACAGTGGGAACGGCGGTGCTCGACGGCGGCACGAGCCAGGTCGTCGACCTCAACCTTCAGAAGGGCAAGTACGCGGCGGTGTGCTTCATCACCGACCGCAAGGGGGGTCCGCCCCACGCGGCCAAGGGCATGGTCATGGAGGTGGACATCCAGTAGGGCTTCCGCCCGGCGGTCAGCGCTCGGCGAGCGTCACCGTCACATCGCGGCGCGCGCTACCGCGTACCACGGTGAGGCGCAGGCGCTCGCCGGCCCCCGAGCGGCGCAGGGCCCCGAGTACCTGCTCGACGGCGTCGACCGGTCGTCCCTCCACGGCGACGATCACGTCGCCGGGGCGCAGGCCGGCGCGGCCGGCGGGCGATCGGGACTCGATATCGAGCACGATCGCCCCAGCGTCCGCGGCGATCCCGAATCGCTGGGCGATCTGGGGCGAGAGCGGACTGAGGATGACGCCGAGGAAGGGCTCGCTGACCTTCCCATCTGTGAGCAGGTCGTCGATCGCGTCACGGACGCGCGGGGCGGGAATGGCGAAGCCGATCGACACGGCTCGAGCCTGCGGGGGGATGAAGGCCACGTTGATCCCGATCACGCGACCGTCGGCGCCGACGAGGGCGCCGCCCGAGTTGCCGGGCGAGATCGCGGCGTCGGTCTGAAGGAGATCCACGAGGGCGGGAGTCTGTCCGCCGGACGGAATCGACCGGTTCAAACCGGAGACTATCCCGGCCGTGACCGTGTTCTCGAAGCCGAGCGGGTTCCCCACGGCGACCGCGAGCTCGCCCACCGCCGGCAGGTCTTCGGCGAGCCGGGCGGCGGGGAGCCCGCCGCCGTCGATGCGCAGGAGCGCCAGGTCGACGCTCGGGTCGGCGGCGACCAGCTCGGCCCGCCGCCGGTCGCCGCTTGCAAAGGCGACCCGGACCGCCCGCGCGCCCTCGACGACGTGGGCGTTGGTGACGATCAGGCCGTCGCGGCGGACGATCACGCCGCTTCCCTGTCCCTCTCCACGCTCGCTCGCCGCGAGGATGGCGACCACCGACGGCTCGGCCTCCCGAACGATGCCGGGGATGTCGCCGAAGACACCCGCCCCACCCCGGGTGCGTGCCTCCTCGGTTCCCGCGGAGGCGCCCGGGCCGCCACCGTCCCCGCTGTCGTACGCGGGACCGGCGAGGACCGCGGCGAGGAGAGCGAGGGTGAGGAGGGGTCGAGCCTGAAGCATCGGGCGGGGCGATGGACCGGGCGGGCGCCCCGCAGCGGAGTGCCCCCACCGGCGGCCGGGGAAACGCGCTTCTGGCACCGGGACGGCGCGCGAGCGCCCCGACCAGGATTCGAACCTGGGGCCTACTCCTTAGGAGGGAGTCGCTCTATCCAGCTGAGCTATCGGGGCCAGGCCGGCGCTGTGCCGGCGCACGGCAACCATAGACCGCGCCGCACGCCGTCGCGTGCGCCGGTGCGGCAATATGACTGGAGGAAGGAGAGCCCTTTGAGGATCGCCGTATCAGCCGGCCGCACGACCGGTCCTTGCCGCTGTGCGCCTCGCGGCGCGGCTACCGCCCGGCGACGGCGCCGGCCCGCGCGCCTCCGCCCGTGAGGCGCCTGCGGC
>JACCUC010000038.1 GCA_013812065.1 Thermoleophilaceae bacterium
CCGGCGGTGCGGGCGAGGTTGTTGGCCTCGTCGAAGTCGACGTCGGCGTAGCCGTAGGAGTAGCGGGCGAAGACGTAGTAGCGCGTGGCGGCGTCGATCGCGCCGACGCCGTCGGCGAGCCCGTGCACGCGACCGAGCACGGCGTTCAGGACCTTCTGCTGCACCTCGTCGAGGAAGGCCACGGCCGGCAGCTCCTCGCCGTTCGGCAGCTCGACCGAGGCGTAGCGGGTAAAGGGACGCAGCCCGGCGCCAATGGCGGCGATGACGAGGTCGGAGCCCGCGACCCCGGCGGCGGTGAGGCGGTCCAGGCGCTCGGCGACGACGGCGTCGAGCTCGCGGTGGACCTCGGCGTACTGGCCGACTCCATCGGTATCGCGGCGGCGGGCGACGAGGAAGATCGAGGAGGCGAGCGCCGCGCTGTTCTGACCGCGTGAGCGCTCGGGCATCTCGGTGTCGAGCGGCCACGCCTCACTGATCAGGAAGCGCGCCTGGCGCAGCGCCTCGATCAGGGCCGCCCAGCCGAGCGTGGTCTTGTGGGCATATACGCACACAAGGGGGGCGCCCGGCTTGAGCACGCGGTGGGCTTCGCCGAAGGCAGCGGCCATCTCTCGCTCGTAGAATTCGCGGCCGTCCTCAGCGTTGCCCCCGTGGCGTTCGCCGAACGATGTGATCTCGCGGCGCTTGGGCGTAAGCTCGCCGTCGAGGTGGTCGGGATAGAGGAAGCCGACCGAGCGCTTGAGCCAGACGTAGAAGAAGTCCGACAGGTCGGCGTAGGAGATGTTGTCGTAGTACGGCGGGTCGGTGATGACGGCGTCGAAGGTGCCGTCGTGGTGGGGGAGCTGGGCCGCGGAGGTGCGGTGGACCTCGACGGGGCGCGCCGACCCGGCTAGCGTCTCGACCACCCCGACGAGGTCGGACAAGTACTTTGGCGCGCTGCCCGACGAGGACCCGAACGGATTTGCCTCTGCAAAGTCCCATACCATTGATAGAGCCTGGCGGACGAAGGTGTGGTTGACCTTCTCGCCGGGGTAGCTGCTGTGCCATTGGCATAGATTGCTGTTGTAGTCGGCGACTCGGCTGAGCACCAGACCCAGGCATGCCCCGACAGCCTCAGCCCGCTTCTCCTCCATCCCCTCCGCGCGCATCTCCTCATAGGTTTCGCGCACACCGTGGGCGAAGGCGCACAGCGTGGCGAGCTGGCGCGGCGTGAATAGGTCGTGAAAGCGGAGGAGGCCGTACGGGGCGACCCGAAACCCGGCGTCCATGTACGTGCAGATGGGCTCTCCCGGAGGCTCGACCTCGAGCTCCCCGAGCACCGCCTCGCACTCCTCGTCACTCGGTTGCGGGTAGGCGCCAGCCGCGAGGTAGTCGCGCCCGCGCCCTGAGGTCTTGAGCACCACCGCCGCCAGCGGCGTGATCCCCATCCGCCCGGCGCGTCCCTCGGACTTGATGTAGTCGCCGTCCACCGAAGCCCCGCAAACGAGGCACGTGGAGCGCCCGCGCTTCGAGAACGCCCCGGGATCGAAGCCGAGCCCTTCGGCCGATGAGGCCTCGACCACCTTCCAGTCGACGGTCAGGCGCTCGCGGTTTACCTGGGGGCGAAGGGCCATCATCCGCCCCTTCTTCTTGGCGAGCCAGGTCTGGCGTACGAGCAGCACGTCGTGCGGGCCGAGCGCCGGGTTCGGGCACGGGACGGTCCGCGTCCACAGGTAGGCGATCGGTCGCCCAGCCGCGCGCTCAGGAGGACCGTCGCCCTCCTTCATCCCGAGCTGGCCTGGCTCGACGTCGCGCACCGGCGGGTAGAGGTGTCCGACGCGCTCCCACGCCCGCTCGACCCAGCGCTCGCCGTAGAGGCGCACGTCGTCGGCGAGCGAGGGGCCGAAGCGCTGGGGGTAGTCGAGCATGCACAGCTCGATCAGGTGGGCGACCGGGTTGAGCTCGACCGCCGTCGCGTCGCAGCCGAGCCGCGCGGCCTCGAGCGGGATCGCGCCTCCACCCGCGAATAGATCGAGCACACGCGGGGGCTTGCCGCCGTTGGCCGCGAGCACGCGCTTCCGCGCGTCGGCGATCGCCATGTCGGAGGCGCCCCAGCGACACAGCGCGCGGAAGTACTCGGCCGAGCGTGCCTCCTCGGGCACGTCGTCCGCGCGGACGAGCGTCGCGTACACGGCCGCGCGCGCGGCGGCGAGGGGGCGCCGCGCCCACCACAGGTGGAGCTTGCGCGGGTGCGTAGCCGCGTGACCGATCTTCTCGCGCTGCGCGACCTCGTTGATCGCCTCGACCGGGATCAGGTCCTCGATCAGCCGCCGATCGTCGGTCACCCGCTCGCCTCCTCGATCGCCTGACCCGGCACGTGGTAAGCGGTGACCGTCGTCACCTTCTTGACCCGGTCGCCGAGTACACGCGCCGGATCACGCACCTTCAACCCGCGCGGCGACCCCGACGTCGCGCCGTACAGCACGTACAGCCAGAACGAGTCGCCGTGGCGGTGGGCCGCGATCCACTCCGTGCGACACAGCGACACGTCACCTTGCGCGGGCCCGCGGCCCTTGACCTCGATGCGGCGTACCTCGACCACCCGGCCGCTCGCGTCGCGCCGCTTCGAGCGGATGTCGAAGCCCGAGCCGTCGCGCGCCGCTGACACGTCGTCGGGGTCCCAGCCCGCGTCACGCTCCTCCTTCATCGCCCAGCGCATCGCGGCGAGCTCGACCTCGGGGTCCGAGCGCATCGCCTCGCGTTCGTCGTGACCGAGCGCGTAGGGCGGCCCGACGAGCGCGGTGCCCAGATAGCGCACGGGGCCCGGCCGCACCACCCCGAGCTGCTCGAAGCCGGCCAGCTTCTGCTCGCGTTTGCGCGCCAGGTCGTCGAGGCGTCGCTCGGCGTCGTCGCGCACGAGGCGCAGGTTCTCCTCACCGCGCCATACGCGGTCATCGAG
>JACCUC010000061.1 GCA_013812065.1 Thermoleophilaceae bacterium
CCCGCAGCGCGTCGGCGCGACGGTCTCGCGCGGCGGGCGCCCCGATCTGGCCGGAGATGCCTTGGGACGTGTTGAAGCGCCGACATTGCTGATCGTCGGCGGCCGGGACGAGCGGGTGATCGACCTGAACCGCGACGCGCTCGAGGCGCTCGGCGCGCGTGCTCGACTCGAGATCGTCGATGGGGCGACCCACCTGTTCGAGGAGCCGGGAGCGCTCGACGAGGTCGCTCGCCTGGCAGGCGACTGGTTCCTCACCCACCTCGCGCAGGGCAACCGCCCGTGATCTTCCGCGACCGCGCCGACGCCGGCCGCCGCCTGGCCGCCTGCCTCGCCCACCACGGGGGCGACCCGAGCCTGCTCGTGCTCGGCCTGCCTCGCGGCGGCGTGCCCGTTGCCGCCGAGGTCGCGAACGCGCTCGGTGCCCCGCTCGACGTCTACGTCGTGCGCAAGCTCGGGGTCCCCGACCAGCGCGAGCTCGCCATGGGAGCGATCGGCTCGGGCGGGGTGCGGGTGATGAACGATACGGTCGTCCGCGCCTCCGGCGTGGCCCCGGAGGCGATCGAGGAGGTGATCCGCGAGGAGGAGCGAGAGCTCGAGCGCCGCGAGGCGATCCTGCGCGGCGAGCGTCCCCCTCCGGAGGTCGAGGGGCGGACGATCGTCCTCGTCGACGACGGAATCGCGACCGGCTCGACGATGCGCGCGGCGATCTCCGCCCTCCAGGCTCGCGGCGCGCGCAAGGTCGTCGTCGCTGTGCCGATCGCCGCGGCCGAGACCTGCGCCGAGCTCGCCGAGGAGGTCGACGAGGTCGTCTGCGCGGCGACTCCCGACCCTGTCCGCGCGATCAGCCTGTGGTACGAGGACTTCGAGCAGACGACCGACGCCGAGGTCCGCCAGCTGGTCGAGCGAGCGGCCGCGACGGAACCCTGAACCCTCCTAGACTTTCCCCCGTGAAGGCCGCAGAGATCCGCGAGACCTACCTCTCGTTCTTCGAGGCGCGCGACCACCGGCGCGTGGCCTCGGCATCGCTGGTTCCCCCGACGCACGATCCCTCGGTGCTTCTCACCACCGCGGGCATGCAGCCGTTCAAGCCCTACTTCCGCGGCGACGAGCGCCCGCCGCACCCGCGCCTCACGTCGTGCCAGAAGTGCTTTCGCACTCCCGACGTCGAGAACGTCGGCTCGACCGCGCGCCACCTCACCTTCTTCGAGATGCTCGGCAACTTCTCGATCGGCGACTACTTCAAGGAGCGCGCCGTCGAGTACGCGCTCGAGCTTTCGAGGCAGGGGTTCGGGTTCGCCGTCGAGGACATCTGGGTCACGGTCTTCGGCGGCGACGAGGCGCTCGGCCTCGGTCCCGATGAGGAGGCGATCGAGTGCTGGCGCGCGGTCGGGTTCCCCGAGGAACGGATCGTCCACCTCGGGCGGGCCGACAACTTCTGGCAGGCCGGGCCGACGGGGCCGTGCGGTCCTTCGTCGGAGCTATACCTCGACCGGGGCCCCGCCTACGGCCCGGACTCGGAGCGCCCCGGCGACGACACCGACCGCTTCATCGAGTTCTGGAACCTCGTTTTCATGCAGTACGAGCTGTTCGAGGACGGCCGGCTAGGGACCCTCCCGGCGCGCAACATCGACACCGGCGCCGGGCTCGACCGGGTGGCCATGCTCGTCCAGGGCGTCGACTCGGTCTTCGACACCGACTACCTGCGCTCGATGATCGCGGTGGGGGAGGAGCTCTCGGGCCGCGCCTACGCGGGCGCGGACTTCGAGACCACGCGTGCGCTGCGGATCCTGGCCGACCACGGCCGCGGGATGACCTTCCTGCTCGCCGACGGCGTCGTTCCCTCGAACGAGGAGCGCGGCTACGTGCTGCGACGGATCATGCGCCGCGCGATCCTCCAGGGGCGGGTCCTGGGCATCGAGGAGACCTTCCTGCCGCACCTGGTTCAGCGCACGATCGAGGTCGCCGGGGGCGCATACCCGGAGCTCGTTCGCGAAGCCGAGACGATCGCCATGTGGGCGCGCTCGGAGGAGGATGCCTTCCTGCGCACGCTCGAGCAGGGCGAGCGCCTGCTGGGCGAGATCGTCCGGCGCGCGCGAGGGCGAGACGAGTTGGATCGCCGCCGAGGACGCCTTCCGGCTTCACGACACGTTCGGGTTTCCGTATGAGCTGACGAAGGAGCTGCTCTCCGAACAGGGGCTCACGGTTGACGATCAGGGATTCAGTGAGCTGATGGAGGCGGCCCGAGTTGTGAGTCGGAGCGCCTCCGTCAGCGCCGCGGCTCAAGTGTCAGTGCGGGGGCACGAGGTGGCCCGGGCCGGCGGCGCCTCTACCAACGTCGTCACCCACGAGCGCGTGCTCGACTTCGCCCGTGGCGCCGGCTTCGCGACCCGTTTCCGCGGCTACGAGGCCACCGAGCTCGAGACGGT
>JACCUC010000070.1 GCA_013812065.1 Thermoleophilaceae bacterium
GGTCCTTCCCTCGTGGCCCGGCTGAGCGCCTTGTTCTCGCAGCGACTCCTTGGCCATCTGACGGGCCAGCGCGCGGCGCTGCTGGCGGGTCATCGGCGGATCGGCGGAGGGCGGCATCGAGCTGTTCCTCGAGTTGCGGCTCAGTTGTCGCTCGAGCTCCTCGACGCGCTCGCGCAGCGCGTCGATCATCCGGGTCAGCTCCTCGACCTGGGCCGGGGCGAGGAGGGCCTCGACGACCGCCTCGCGGCCGGCGTCGTAGATCGCCTCCGCCTCCTCGCGCCGCACAAACGCAAGGTTCTGCTCACCGGGGAGGAATCCTGCTCAGGCGGGCGACACCCCCTGAACGGATACGCTTCCACGGTGCGTAATCGAGAGATGGAGGAAGCATGTCCAAGGCAGCACTGATTATCCTCGCCGATACCGACACCCTCGAGGGCCTCGGTCGGGCGGTGAACGCCCTCACCACCGCCAAGGACTTCAGGGACGCGGGCGACGAGGCTCTGATCGTCTTCGACGGCGCGGGCACCAAGTGGGTCCCCGAGCTCTCCGACCCCGAGCACGACTATCACCAGCTATTCGAGGACACCCAACAACTGGTGGAGGGTGCCTGCGGCTACTGCTCGAGTGCCTTCGGCGTCCGTGAGCAGGTCGAACAGAGTCCCGTTGCCCTGCTCGAGGAGTACGAGGGCCATCCGAGCCTCCGCAGGCTGGTCTCCGAGGGCTATGAGGTGGTGACGTTCTGAGCGCAGAGGGCGGAGAGCCGGCCGGTTCGCCGCCCTCGGCTGTCCCCGAACCGTTCTGCCGACTGCGGGCTTCTATTGCGAGCCCTCACGGTAGTGGTCGGCGCGCTGCGCCGCTTGCGGCGCCCGGCGCGGGCGCTCAGTCGCCCCGTCGGCGATCGGGCACCTGCGTCGGTCGCCCGCCGGAGCAGGTCGGGTCCGGCGCGCATGACCACGCCGCGAGGAGGGGGGATCGCCGGAGACCGGGTAGCTTCAGGCTCCGTGAACCTCAGGCCGAAAGCGCCGATCGTGCGCAGCGCAAGCCGCGAGACCGAGGCGGGCGGAGCGCCGGACGCCGCTGAGGCAGACCTGGTGGATCGCGCCAGAGCCGGGGAACGAATCGCGTTCGAGGAGCTCGTTCGACGGCACGCCGACCGCCTCTATGCGGTCGTGCGGCGGTTCGTGGCGAGCGCCGAGGAGGCCGAGGAGGTCACGCAGGATGCTTTCCTTCGGGCCTGGCGGAGCATCGCCCGGTTCGAGGGACGCTCGCAGTTCTTCACCTGGCTCTACCGGATCGGGATCAACGAGGCCAAGCGGCGGGCCGAGCGGGGCCCGCCGACCGGCCAAGTGGTGTCGACGGAGGAGCGGCCGGTCTACGACACCCCCGACCCGAGAGAGGCGCCGGCAGCGCAGGCCGAGCAGGTCGAGCTGCGAGCCGCGCTCGAGCGGGCGGTGCGGGCGCTGCCGGTCGAGTACCGCAGGCCGGTCATCCTGCGCGACGTCGAAGGTCTCTCGACGACCGAGGCCGCCGCGGTGATGGAGCTCGGGGAGGCGGCGTTCAAGAGCCGCCTGCACCGGGGGCGGATGGCAGTGCGCAAGGCGATCGACAGCTACCTCGACGTGCCGTCGCGATGAGACGACTGGTATTCCCCGGACCTCGCTTTGTGCGCGACCACCGGTTCGCGCACGCGCACGCCTCCGACTACCTCGACGGGGAGCTCGGTCCGGCCGAGCGGCGGCGGGTCGAGCGGCACACGTCCGTGTGCCCGAAGTGCCGTCAGGCACTGGAGTCCCTGCGCCGGACCCTGACCGCCCTTCGTGGGCTTCGCTCCGAGCGACGGGACGACGTGGCCGCCGGGGTCATCGACCGCCTGCGCCGAGCCCCTTGAACCGCGCTCGGGGGTGCCTGAAGCGTCTGCGAGATGCGCAGGTCGCTCGATCTACTTCGAGCGCACGCGCGAAGAGCGAGCTTACGTTAGGCGGACACCGTTCTGGGAGACTCCCGGCGGGTGACCATCCTGCTCCTGGCCGTCTCGTTCGTCCTCATCGTCGTGGGGGCGGTCTTCTTTACGAACTCCGTCGAGTGGGCCGGCCGG
>JACCUC010000081.1 GCA_013812065.1 Thermoleophilaceae bacterium
AGGTGCGCCGCCGGCAGGAGGTACCGCGCCGCCGGCGGGGGGCGCGCCGCCCCCGGGTGGCGCACCGCCGCCCGGCGGAACCGCACCCCCACCGGCCGCCTCGCTCGCCCGAGGGGCCAGCGGAACGTCTTCGAGCGCGTCGGCGTCCTCGAGGAGGTCGGAGGGCGGACGCACGACCACCGGGATGTCGTCGTCTCCGATCGTTCCCGCATCCCCGGGCGCCACGATGGCGGCGAGGGCCTCGGTCGCCCGCTGCTGGTCCTCGGTACCGCGCTCGTTCCCGTCGACCTCGAGCACGAACTGGGTCTGCTCGTTGGCCGCGTCGTTGTCGACCTGGGCGATGTCCCGGCGCTTGTCGAGCAGCTTGGTCACCCGCGCCGCTGCCCGTTCGGCGTCCTCCTGGTCGTCGCCGACGACCGTCGCCTCGAACTGGCCCGCGGGGGGTCCCTGTTCGAGCCGGTCGGCGGTGAAGCCATCGGGGTACTCCCGCTCACCGAACCGCCGCAGGTCGGCCGTCACCCGGTTGACGTCGACGCCCTCCTCGAAGTTGGCGAAGAAGGCACCGTTCTCGGTGTCCTCGACCTCGTCGGTCTGGACCCCCGCGCCGCCGAAGGTGACCTGGACATTCTCGATCCCGTCGATCCCGTTCAGCCGCTTCTCGAGCGGCCGCAGCAGGCGCTCGGCACGCCCGGCGCCGACGCCGGCGGGCAGATCGGCCGTACCGAAGGCCTGCTGGGTTCCTGAGTCGGGGAGGAACTGGACCGGGATGCCGCCGCCCGCGACCACGGAGATCGTGCCGATCAGAGCAGCGAAGGCGGCGGCGATCACCACGACCCGACCGAACGGACGGATGCCGAAGTGGGTGATCGGCGTGACGATCCGCGCCAGTGCCCCGGCTTCCTCCTTCGGCCGTCCTCTCGGCTCCATGAACGTCGCCCCGAGCACCGGGATGACGGTCACGGAGACGAGCAGCGAGGCGAGCAGCGCGACCACGACGATGATCGAGAACGAGAAGAAGATCTCGGAGATCAGCCCACCGACCAGGCCGAGCGGCAGGAACACCGCGGTGGTGGCGAGGGTCGAGGAGACGATCGCGTTCGCGACCTCCGTGGTTCCCTGAAGGGCCGCCTGCATCCGCGGCTCGCCGCGCTCGAGGTGCTTGTAGACGTTCTCGAGCACGACGATGGCGTCGTCGATCACCCGGCCGATGGCGATCGTCAGCCCCGCCAGCGTGATGATGTTCAGCGTCAGCCCCAGCACCCAAGCCGCCAGCAGACCGAAGACGATCGAGGTCGGGATCGAGACCGCGGCCACCAGCGTCGGGCGCACGGAGCGCAGGAACAGGAAGATCACCACGACGGCGAAGAGGGCGCCGAGAACGCCCTCGAGGAGAAGGCCGTTGACCGACGCCTTCACGTCGCTCGCGCTCTCGAAGATGGTGGTGACCTCGACGTCGCCGAGACTGCGTTCGGCTCCGGCGAGCACGGCCTGTGACGCGTCGACGACCTGGACCTGGTTGGCGTCGTCCTCGGTGAAGACCGACAGGGCGATCGACGGCTTGCCGTTGACGCGCGCGACGCCCGTGCCCTCGGCGGCCTGACGGCGGATGGTCGCGACGTCCTCGAGCTCGCGCCGGTCGGAGATCGGCAGCTTTTCGAGCTCCTTGCGCCCGTCGACGGTGCCCGGATCGACCAGGAGCGGCGTCCGCGAGCCCTCCCGCTCGACGAGTCCCACCGGCGCCTCGCGCAGCGCGCTCTGGATCTTGATCGCGAGGCTCGCGGGCGTCTCGCCGCGGCGCACCGCCTTCTCCTTGAGCTCGACGGCGTACTCCTCGTCCTCACCGCCCTCGAGCTCGACGCGCCCGACTCCCTCGATCTCCTCGAGATCGTCCTGGACGTCCTCGGCCTGTTCGGTCAGGCCGACCAGGTCGCCGTCGGTGCTGATCGCGGCGTTGAGCACGGCCTGCTCGTCGAACCCGCCGCCGATGTCGAGCTCACCGGCGCCCTCGGGCAGCTGGACGGATCCGAGCTCGCGAGCGAGGTCCTCCTCGAACTGCTTGGTGTCGGTCCCGTAGGCGAGCTCGGTCACGAGGGTCCCGCGGCCCTCGCTCGACAGGGTCTGGGTGGTCTCGATGTCCTCGAGGTTGCTCGCCGCGGCCTCGAGCGGCTGGGCCACCTGCTCGTCGACGCCCTCGGCATCGAGGCCCGACACGTCGAGGTTGGTGATGACGAAGGGAAAGTCGACGTCGGGGAAGAACTGCTGGCGTAGCTGGGTCGCACCGAACGCGCCGGCGCCGAGGATGATCAGGGTGGCCAGCACTACGACCGACCGACGCCGCAGGCACCACGAGACGATGGCGGTCACGGGCGGATCTCCGGCGGCTCGATCACGATTGGTTTACGTGCCTAGCTAGGCCTTCGAGCGCTCTCCGCGCGGCTCGATCGCCAGCAGCTCGTGATCGAGCTCGTGGTCGACCTGAAGGGTCGTGTGCTCGATCCCGAACTCCCCCGCGAGCAGCTGCTCGAGCTCGCGCCGTCGCGCGTGGCAGTCGTCCCGGGGCGCGACGAGCACGTGCGCGGACAGGGCGGGAAAACCGGACGTGACTTCCCACACGTGCAGGTCGTGCACCTCGGCCACCGCCGGCAGCGAGGCCATGGCGCGGCCGATCCGGTCGGCCTCGAGGCCGCGCGGCGCCGCCTCGAGCAGGACCCGGCCCGAGTCGCGCAGGAGCCCGTAGGCCGCCCACGCCATGATCGCGGCCACGGCGAGCGCGGCGATCCCGTCGGCCCGCGCGAAGCCGGTGAGCAGGACGACGGCCCCGGCCACCGCGGTTCCCAGGAAGGCGAGCAGGTCGGTGAGTAGGTGCCGGTAGGCGCCCTCGACGTTGAGGCTCTGGCGGTTGGCGCGGGCGAGCGTCCAGGTCGCCGCGAGGTTGACGGCCACCCCGGCGAGCGCGACCGCGAGCACCGCCGCGCCCTCGACCTCGGGCGGGTCGACGAGCCGGCGCACGCCCTCGTAGACGATGAACACGGCCAGGGCGAGCAGCGTGGCCCCGTTGAGCTGGGCGGAGAGGATCTCGGCGCGCTTGAGCCCGAACGTGTAGCCACCGGTCGTAGGACGGGCGGCCAGGCGCATGGCCACCAGGGCGAAGCCGATCGCACCCGCGTCGGTGAGCATGTGCGCGGCGTCGGCGAGCAGGGCGAGCGAGGAGGCGGCGATGCCGACGACGACCTCGACGCCCATGAACGCGAGGATGAGCGCGAGCGCGAGCGCGAGACGGCGGCGGTCCGCGTCGGGAGCCGGGCCGTGGGAGTGGCCGTGGTGGTGATAGTGGGCCATCGGCGTGCCTTGAGTCTAGGGTCGGGGATGCCCTTCGCAAGCGGCTAACCTGCCGCGGGGATGCGCTCGGCGCCGGCTACGGGCAGCCCCTCCGAGGGCTCCTCGATGTTGTTCGAGCTCGAGCGCGTCCGCGCTTCACGCGGCGGGGCCGAGGTCCTGCACGACGTCTCGCTTGCCCTCCCCGAGGGCTCGACCTGCATCGCCGGGAGCTCGGGCTCGGGCAAGTCGACGCTGCTGCGACTGCTCAACCGGCTCGCCGAGCCCGACTCGGGCCGGGTCGCCTACCGCGGGCGCGAGCTCGCCTCGCTCGAAGTCCTCGCCCTGCGCCGAGAGGTCGCGCTCGTGCCCCAGCTCCCGGCGCTCCTTCCCGGAACCATCGCCGACAACGTCGGCTTCGGGCCCGGCCTCGTCGACCGCGATGTCGAGGTGGCCGTCCTCCTCGACCTCGCCGGGCTCCCCACCGCCTTCGCCGAGCGCGACGCCGATCGCCTCTCGACCGGGGAGCAGCAGCGGGTGATGCTGGCACGCGCGCTCGCACTCGAGCCGCGCGTGCTCCTGCTCGACGAGCCGACCTCGGCACTCGACGAGCGCACCCGCGACCACGTCGAGGAGACCCTCAAGGAGCTTCGCCGCCGCCTCGGGATCTCGCTCGTGCTGGTGACCCACGACTTCGCCCAGGCCGAGCGACTCGCGGAGCGGGTGGTGAGGCTCGAGGGCGGGCGGGCGATCGTGGCGGATCCCGGGCCCGAGCGGACGAGCGTTTCGACGCCCCCCGCGGTGCGATGACCCCTGCTCTCGACATCGGGTTCGCCGAGGTCGGCGCGGCGCTCGGGCTCGTCGCGGTGGCGGTGCTGGTCTCGCTGTGGCAGCGGATGCGACTCGAGGGCGACATCGCGGTGGCGGTGGCGCGCTCGTTCGTGCAGCTCACCGCGGTCGGCTTCGTAATCCAGCTCGTGTTCGAGCAAGACGATCTGCTGCTCGTGGTCGCGCTGATCGCCGGGATGGCCGTCTTCGGCGCCTTCACCGCGCGCCGGCGGGCGGCCTCGGTGCCGGTCGCCTTTGCGCCCCTGCTCGTCGCCCTGCTGCTGGCCGGCGCGGCGACGCTGGGGCTGCTCGTCGCGCTCGGCGTGTTCAGCGCCGAGCCGCGCTACCTCGTCCCGCTGGGAGGCATGGTCGTCGGCAACTCGATGACCGCGGCGGCTGTCGCGCTGAGCCGGCTGGGCGACGAGGTGACGGGCTCGTGGCGCGAGATCGAGGCCACGCTCGCCCTCGGAGCCACGGCCGGCCAGGCGATCCGGCCGATCTTGCGCCGCAGCCTGCGCTCGGGGGTGATCCCGCTGATCGACTCGACGAAGACGACCGGCGTGATCTTCTTCCCGGGGATCATGGTCGGACTGCTGGTGGCCGGCGCGGCGCCGCTCGACGCCGTGCGGCTGCAGCTCATCATCCTCTACATGCTGCTCGGCAGCGTGACGATCTCCTCGGTCACCGCCGTGATGCTCGCCCAGCGCAGCTTCTTCACGCCCGCCCACCAGCTGCGAGAGGTGGCGGCTCGCGTGGCCACCTGAGCGACGGGCCACGCGGCGCCGGATCAGCGACGTCCCAGCCGACGGGCGGGGGGCGGACCTACCTGGTCGAGCCCGACGTGGGCTCGATGGCCGAAGTCGAGGCGCTCGTCGTTGACTACACGGCGAAGGCCACCCGACTCCGCTACGTGCCGATGCACCGGTGGTTCTGAGCACCCGGCCTGCGAGACTAACCGAGATGAGCGTGCGCAAAGTGGTCGCCGTCTTTCACCGCGGAGAAGACCTCCGCGTGCCGGTCGAGGCGATCGAGGCCGTCGGGACCGACGACGGGACGCCGCTCGTGTTCGAGCCGCGCGAGGGAGAGCTGGTGGTGCGCCCCATGAGGACGCAGGAGGAAGCCGACTGGGAAAGCACATCGGGACCACCGCGCGAGATCTTCTACTCGGGCGAAGACTTCATCGCCTCCCTGCGTTCGGAGCTCGACACCGACAATCCTGCCTAGACCGTGTCGCCAACATATGAGCGCCGGCGACGATTCCTGCGGGACGTTCGCCGGCTCACTCCGGCGCAGCAGCAGGCCTTCCTGGCCACCGTCGAACGGTTCGTCACGAGCCTGGCCAGCGGCGAGTTCGATCCGGCGCTACGAGTAAGCGCGTCCTGATTGAGCTGGATCGCCCATTGGGGTAACCATAGAATCGGACATAGCTGAAGTACATGTTGACTCTCGAAGCGCAGTACCCGACAAAAGTTATTCCGACAGCGCCCGGTAGTCAAGGAACTCGAGCCGCTCAGCCTCCGAACAGGTCCGGATGTCTCTCATGCGTTCACAACGTGCGGGGCGGCTCATCTACTGCGCTGAGTGTGCCTGCCGTGCACGGCAACCGTCCAGGCCGCTCCGCTTACGAAGACGCTATAGCGGCCCGGAGGCAGCTTCGCCTCGCCTCGACCTCGGCTGGAGGCGATCGAGATGCCGCGTCCTTGGGCGAGGAAGGGCTTGCCCTTGGCGTTCTTCCAGACGAACGACGACGGCTTGTCGATCTTGAAGAAGAGCGTCGCGGTGCCCGTGCTCGACACGGTGCGCCTCTCGTCAGTCGACCCCGCCGAGCCCGAACTGGAGGCGCGCGCTTCGCCGGGGTCGTTCTGTGCAATACCGATCCCATCCTCCAGGCCGCTCTCGCTCGCCATCGAGCCCCGCCGGTCCGCCTGGCCGCCTGGTGCCTTGCGTCTCTGAGCTTCTGAGGGGCCCGCTTCCAAGGCGGGGTGTGCCCGCTCCCCGCCACCACCGCACCCAGCGACGAGGACGGCGGCGGATGTAAGCGCTAAGAGGACGGCGAGCTTGGCAACGCCAGCCAGCATGTTCAGACAGTACTCCGTCTGGCAGGCACTCCTGGGCCGGCGCCAGGTTCGCCGGACACTTGGGTGACAGGCAAGGCTCTCGGCGAGCCGGCCGAAGGTCACGACGTCGACGTAAACCGCGCGGGCGGGTCAGCTGCGCCAGAGGCGCCAGGCCGAGACGAGCAGTAACGCGCCGAACACGCGCACGAGCACGTCGGTCGGCAGCACGACGGCCAGCAGTGCCCCGCCCGCGGCGCCGAACGCGCCGAGGACACTCATGACCACAAGCTGCGAGCGTGCTACGTTGCCCTCGCGGTCGGCGGTGACCGCGCCGACCAGGGAGGTCGGCACGATCGCCGCCAGGGAGGTCCCCTGGGCGACCGTCTGGGGAACGCCGAGGCCCATCGTCAGCGCGGGTACGAACACGAGTCCCCCGCCGACGCCGAGAACGCCGCCGACCGCGCCGGCCACGAAGCCGGCGAGGGCGAGCAGGACGTCGGCGATCATCATCAACCCGGGAAGACGAGCTGCTTGAAACCGGCCACGAGCAGGACCAGCGCGACCACCGCTCGCAGCTTGTCCTCGGGCACGCGCGCCATCGCTCGCGCGCCCACGTAGGCGCCGAAGACCGCGCCGACCACGAGCGGGACCACGAGCCGGAAGTCGACGTGCCCTCCGGCGAGCGCGTAGACCGGCACGCCCGCGAGCGCGATCGGGACGATCGCGGCGAGCGAGGTCCCGATCGCTCGATGCTGACCGACCTTGGCCCACAGCACCTGCAGCGGGACCATTACGAAGCCGCCGCCGACCCCGAGCAGAGAGCCGAGGAAGCCGCCGAGAAAGCCGATCGCGCCGAAGCGGGCGCGCGAGCCCGCCGGATCCGAAGTGGGCGCTCGGGCCTCGGCGCTCAGGAGCGCCCTCCGGGCGCGGCCCCGTTCCCGCCCCCGGCCATGCGGAGCACCTCGGCGAGGTGGAGCGCCCGCCGCCCCGTCCCGTCGGCGATCTGCGCGCGGCACGAGAAGCCGTCGGCGAGGATCAGGCTGCTCGGGTCGGCGGCGCGCACGGCGGGCAGGATGGCACGCTCCCCGATCCGCACGGAGACGTCGTGCTTCTCAGCCTCGTAGCCGAAGCTCCCGGCCATGCCGCAGCAGGCGTCCTCGACGCGTTCCAGCTCGAGGCCGAGCGCGTCGAGGACGCCGCGGTCCTCTTCGAGGCCCATGATCGCGCGGTGGTGGCAGTGGGCCTGGACGAGCGCTCGGCGCTCGAGCCGCGGCGGAGCGAAGTCCGCGACCTCACTGGTCAGGAACTCGCTCAGCGTGTGGGTCTGGGCGCGCAGGCGGTGGGCGTCCTCGTCCCCGGGCAGCATCTCGACGAGCTCGTCGCGAAACACCGCTACGCAACTCGGCTCGAGCCCGACGACGGGCACGCCGGCGTGGATCTGGTCGCCCATGCCGTCCAGCACCTGGCGCAGCGTGCGCCGCGCGAGCGTCAGCATCCCGAAGTCGTACAGAGGTCGGCCGCAGCAGAGACCCGCCGGCGGCAACTCGACCGCCATGCCTTCGCCCTCGAGCACCTCGACCGCGGCCTGGGCGACGTGCGGCGCGAGGTGGTTCGTGAAGGTATCGGGCCACAGCACTACGCGCCGCCCGCCCGGGTTGCCGGGGCCACGGCGCTCGAACCACGAGCGGAACGTCTCGGAGGCAAAGCGCGGCAGCTCGCGCTCGGGGGCGATGCCGCCGAGCCGCTTGACGAGATCGGAGAGCAGCGGGGCGTGGCTCACCGCGTTGACCGCCCGCGGCGCCCCGGCGGCGAGCCGCGCCCACCACGGAAACAGCCCGAGCGCGTAGGCCGCCCGCGGACGCAGCCGCCGGCGGTAGTGGTGGGAGAGGAACTCGGCCTTGAGCGTCGCGAGGTCGACCTGGGTCGGACAGTCGGCCCTGCAGCCCTTGCACGAGAGGCAGAGGTCGAGCGCCTCGCGGACCTCCTCGCTGCGCCAGCCGTCGTCGATCTGCTCGCCCTTGAGCATCTCGAACAGGAGGCGAGCGCGGCCGCGCGTCGAGTGGCGCTCCTCGCCGGTGACCATGTAGCTCGGGCACATCGTGTAGCCGTCGCCGAGCGTGCGGCGGCACTTGCCCATGCCGAAGCAGCGCTCGACCGCCGTCGCGAACGAGCCGCGGTCGCGCGGGTAGGCGAACTCGGTGCTCAGGTCGGGCGGGCGGTGGTCGGGTCCGGTCCGCAGGTTATGGTCGAGTGGCGGGGCGTCGATCAGCCGGTCGGGATTCATCTTCCCGTCGGGGTCCCAGATCGCCTTGAACTCGCGGAAGGCGTCCATGAGCTCGGGGCCGAACATCCGCGGCAGGAGCTCCGAGCGCCCCTGACCCTCGCCGTACTCGCCGGCGAGCGAGCCGCCGTAGGAGACGACGAGGTCGGCGGCGCTCTCCATGAACGAGCGGAGGTTGCGGACCCCGGCCGCGGTCTTCAGGTCGAAGTCCATCCGGGTGTGGACACAGCCCTGGCCGAAGTGGCCGTAGTAGACGCACCTGAGCTTGTGCTCGTCGAGCAGCCCCTGGAAGTCGCGCAGGTAGGCGCCGAGCTTGTCGGGATGGACGGCGGCATCCTCCCAGTTGCCCTCGGCCTCGAGCGCGCCGGGCGCGCGGCTGTCCCCCACGGCGCTCTCGCGCACGGTCCAGACCATCTTCTCGTCGACGGTCGACTCGAGCAGCTCGATGTTGCCGTGGAGCTTGTTCGCGCCGCGGTCGAGCGCGGCCACCGCTCCCTCGGCGCGCTCGCGAGCCTCGGCGAGGGTGTCGCCACCCCACTCGGCGAGCAGCCACGCGCGACCCAGCGGCAGCCGCTCCCGCTCGCGCGCGAGCCGTCCCTTGAACGCCATGTTCTCGACGAGCAGGTCGTTGAAGCCCTCGAGCCCGAGCGGCTCGTGGGTGAGGATCTCCGGAACGTGATCCGCAGCCTCGAACAGGTCGCGGTAGCCGAGCACAACGGTCACCCGGTGGGGTGGGCTAGGCACGAGCCGCACGGTGGCCTCGAGCACGTTCACGCACGTGCCCTCCGACCCCACGAGCGCGCGCGCGACGTGGAAGCCGCGCTCCGGCAGGAGCTCGTCGAGGTTGTAGCCCGAGACCCGCCGCGGGATGTCGGGGAAGCGCTCGCGGACCAGGTCGGCGTAGCGGTCGCGCAGGCCGCGCAGGCGGCCGTAGATCTCCCCCCGCCGGCCTCCGGCGGCGACGATCCGCTCGAGCTCCTCGTCGCTCGTAGCTCCGACCCGCATGCGCGTACCGTCGTAGAGCAGCACCTCGAGCTCATCGACGTTGTCGTTGGTCTTACCCGCCATCAGCGAGTGCGTGCCGCACGAGTTGTTGCCGATCATTCCGCCGAACGTGCAGTACTCGTGGGTGGCCGGGTCGGGGCCGTACGTCAGGCCGTAAGCCTCGGCGGCGTGGCGGACCTCGTCGCAGATCGCGCCGGGCTTGACGCGCGCGCGCCGGCGCGTGGGGTCGAGCTCGACGATCTCGTTCATGAGCTTCGAGTAGTCGAAGACGACCGCGACGTTCACGGTCTGGCCGCTCGGGCCGGTGCCGCAGCCGCGCGGGAGGATCGGCGCGCCGTGGCGCCGGCACGCCGCGACCGCCGCGATCACGTCGTCGGCGTCGCGCGGGACCACGGCTCCGAGCGGGACGTGGCGGTAGATCGAGAAGTCGTTGGCGTAGAGGGCGCGGGTGCCGGCGTCGAAGCGCACCTCGCCGCGGACCTCGCGCTCGAGCTCGTGCTTGAGCGCGCCGAGATCGACGTCGGGCGGCGGCGAGACACGGCGGGGCGGACCGCCGCCGTCGATCGATCTGAAGGGCGGCTTGCCCGCCGCGGTGGTGATGGCGTTCCCTCCTGTTCGCTCGAGGCGGCACTCTACGGGAGCGAGGCGTGGCCCTCGGTTTCCCGCGCCGCACGCCCGGGTATCGGCGGCCGCGAGCGCGCACACAGGCCCGAAGGGAGATGCCGACCATGGCCAAGGACCACGGACCCAGCGTCAAGGACGACGAGCAGTACGAGAAGCTGCGCGAGCAGGGTGAGAGCAAGGAGAAGGCGGCCCGGATCGCCAACACCGACCGCTCCACAGCGGGGAAGCGCGGCGGCAGCTCCCCGAGCTACGAGGACTGGTCTAAGGACGACCTCGAGCAGCGCGCCAGGGAGATCGGCATCGACGGCCGGTCGAAGATGGACAAGGGCGAGCTGATCGACGCGCTGCGCAACCACTGAGGCGGCGGCAGTACGGCCGCGCCCTACTCCCAGCGCTCCTCGAAGCGCACATCCTCGTCTTCCTCGAGATGCTGCCGCACGCGGTTCTGGAACTGTATGGGATCGATCGATTGCTCTTCGGCCGCCGACGCCTCGACCGACAGGCTGATCCGCATTCGGCCCGGTGAGGTGACGTCTCGGAGACCGGCCAACGCCTTCTGGAGGGTAAGGAGATCATCCTCCGTCGCATCGATGGCCAGATGAACGCTGCGGCGATCCGTGGCCGCCAGCTCGATCACCGGCTTTTGGGGCGGCGACGAAACGGGCTCGCGAGCTCCCTCGCCGGTGGCAGGCACGGACTGAGCGCCCTCGGGTCCCGAGACGCTTGGCTGCAGCCGATCAGCGACCCTGGTGCTCAGTAAGGCCGAGCCCGCCCCGAGATCGATCTCTTCCGTCATCAAAGGTCGGCGACTACGAACCAGCGAAGAATCGCCCACTCGAAGCTCTTCGTCCTCCGCTGAGACGTCTACCGCGTAGGCGAAGAGCCCCTTCTCGACACCCTCCGCGATCGCCCCGCGAAGAGCCTCGAGCGACCACAGCTTCGTCAGCTCGAAGAACGTGAAGAAATGAGCCGCGAGCTCCTCGCACCAAGCAAACCCGCGCTCACCGAGGTGAGCGACGGCCGCAAGCCGAGCCGGAGTCAGCCGATCGAATACCTGATGCGAGAGCGCCTCCCGCACGCGCTCATGCAGACCGCGACCGCCACCGAGGATGGTGCCCAGGTCAATCGTCTCAAAGCGAATCCCACTCTCTGGATCGGTGCCCACCGGGACCGCCACGCGACCGTAGGCCTGACTCATGAGGCTGGCCAGGCGGCGGTCGGCCGCCTTCGCGCGCTCGCGAAGCTCCTCTGCCTGCTCGGGTGAGAAGTTGTGGCGCGAGGAGCGTGAGAGAAGAGCTTCTATGGCGAGCTTCGTTCGCGCCGCCTGACGCGCCTGGTCGAAAACGCTCCCGTCGGGCTCGACCAGAGCCAGACCGTTCTTATGTCGACGAGGCGCGTCGCCACACTGACGCACGAATTCGGTGAGGGGCCCGTGCCCCGGCGTCCAGTCGGGCCGCAGGTATGCCACCTGGAAGGCCTGAACGCCGTCGCGGATGGCGGCGGAGTCGGCCGGCCACAGCACCACCCCCTCGCGCCGCGCGTCGCCGAGCGTGCTCTCGAGGCTCGCGCGCACGATGGCCAAGACCTCGTCGGCGCCGAACTTCTCCTGCTCTGTGAGGAGGAGCTTGTTGAGGTTGGGTCGAGGCTCGAACCGGTAACGGCGCCCGGTGTGGTGGAGGTAGAGCAGCGCCTCGCCACGGAGGTCGCCCAAAGCGGCGCGGAGGACGTTGCCGTCGAGACCGGGAACCAGCGTGGCGGCGATCACATCGCGCTCGAGCGCACCGCGGTCGTCGCCTTCGCGCGCCCCGAAGGAAAGCAGCATGATCGCAGTGGCCACCCGTGTACCGACGCGCAGACGCTCGAGCGTCGCGGCTTCACGGCCGAGACGATCATCGACCGATCGCGTCCCCGCGTCGCCGGCGAGAAAGTCGGCGTCGATGACTGACGTGTACTGCGTCGACTCCCCCACCTGCTCGAGCAGACTCGCGCGGGTCGGCTCGTCGGCGATGTCGACGTCGCCCGGACCGATCAAGGCCTGAGGAGTGCGCTCGCTGCGCGCCGACCACAGCGCGTGGACGACGGTCGCCAGGAACTGAAGCGCGCCACGCGTGCGCTGATAGGTGGGCAAACTTCCCCAGCGCTGATTCATGAGGTCGAGCAACTCGGGATGGAAGGGGTAGGACTCCTCGATCCGACGCTCGAGGTCGGCAGCCATCCGGCCGGCCTCGCGGCGCGCATGGTCGGTCTCGGCGGTGGCCTCGATCTCGGAGCGAAGCAGCGACCCGTACGAGCGCGCTACCTCGCGTCGCACGTCGTCATCGCCCACGCTGTCGAACAGCCGCCGCTGGACGACGCGCAGCACTTCGTCGCCGGTCACCGGCGCACGGCGCGCGTCGATCCGTGCCGAGATGTGCTCGAGCGCGTGGAGCAGTCCCTCCTCCTGAACCGCTTCGCCCACGCTCGCCTGAAGCGAATAGACCATCGCCGCCGAGCGCTGCTGGTTGACGGCCTCGGTCAGGTTCTGGAGGAACAGCATTGCCTGCTGACCCGCCGTCGCATCGTTCCTGCGAATAGCCTGGCCCTTGACCACGTAGACCAGGACCTCGTCGAGCAGGACAAGCGTGGGCCGGCCCTCGAGCAGCTCGCCGAGCAGCTCGCCACCAGGCGGCACGCCCTCGTCGCCATCGACGAGCAGGCGCTCGTAGGCCCGCCACCCGCCGAGCTGGAAAGCAAGCTCTCCCCAGAGCGTCGAGATCCGCCGGCCGTCGACCTCGCGACCTCGCTGGGGGTCGAGGTACTCGCCGGAAAGCACGGCGACGCGGACCTCACCGGGGTCGGGCACCTCGGCGAGCTCGGGGACGTTCAGCGCCTGCGCTCGCGCGATCGCCAGATGAAAGAGGGCGAGTAGAGTGTGCGTCTTGCCGCCGCCGAATGGGGTTCGCAGCTGGAGCACCCGATCGCCCGGCCGACCGGAGAGTGCGCCGAACACGTCGATGAGCAGCGCGCGCATGGTCTCTGTGAAGTAGGTCGAGGCGAAGAACTCACCGGGGTCGGCGTAAACCGCGGCACTGTCCTCGCCGCGGTAGGCGACGCGTGCGAGGTTGGCTGCGTAGGTGCCCATGGCGAGGTCGCCCGAGGCGACATCGGGGTGCGGGCGGACCACCTCGGTCCAGGGGCGGAGCTGGTAGGCGGTCGTCACCTGGCGTCGTTCAGCGGGTCGCGTGCGAGATCGGCGGTGGAAAGCTTCCCCCGCGTATACAGGCTCCGTGCATCGTCGTTTTGGTGGTCGGCCACCCGCTCGAGCTCCGCCCATGGCTCAATATGGCGTTGGCCTCGCGGAGCCCTGAGGCGCCATATCTGCGGTTTGACGGATGTGGTCTGTCGGCAGACGTTGGGTAGATGCAAGAGGACGAGCCCGGTCGCTCGGAGCGGATCGTGGCCGGCCTCTTCGGCCACGACGAGGGTGAGCTTGGTCTGCATGAGCACGGCGAGCTCGCGGGGCAGGCTGAGCATCCCGGTGTCTGTCGTGATGAGACCATCCCAGCCGCCCCGCTGATGCAGGGACAGCACGATCTGCCAGTCGTCCACGCCCTCAACGAGCCGGGGGTCGATCCGCGCGAGGGGAACGAGCTCCGCCTCCGCGCGCAGATACTCCTCCAGTGTGTCGAGGACTGGCTGCGGGAAGTTCTGGTCAAGTGCGAAGCGCCTCGGCTCGCGACCGGCGCTCAGGCCACGTTGACGAGGTTGTCTTCGAGCTGCCACTCGAGATCGAGCGCCTCATCGACGGCATTTCGGTCGAGGTCCGGGTAGAGCTCATAGACGCGCTCGCTGCTGAGCCGCCTCGAGAGCGCGGCGAGCGCTTGAGTCTCGACGCGACTTCGATGCACGTGCGGGGAGCCGGACAACTTGCCGGGGACTATGCGCAGACTCGGCCGGGGAGCGTGCAGGTCGGGGCCTCGGGCACCTTCATCGATCGAGAAAGGCCTGACGAGGTCCAGGAGATCGGCATCGAGGAGCGCTTGCCCCTCAGTCGTGAGGGGACGGCCTTGGGCGTTGACGTAAACCTCACCCGCTCGGTCCACCGCAACCACCGGGTCTTCCTGCTCCGTCCAGAGTGTGAGATCGAGCTGTTGCAGAGTCTTCAGCGCGCGCCGCACCTTCGGCATGCTGGTCGCCGGAACGTCCGCGCCAGACGGTGCCTTCTTCTCGTGCCGGAGCCACTGGATGGTGCGCAGCCCCATGAGGTCGGAATAGGACCAGAGCTTGACGCTCACCGAGGAGACGCTGGGGACGGCCACGCTCTTGCGGGCCCAATCGTAGACAGTCGACTTCGGCACACCGGACAGAGCGGCCGCTCGATCGGCCGGGTATGCGCCGCGGAGGGTCATGAAGGCAGTATCGCGCGAGGCTTCGCCTGCGCGCGTAGGCGGGCGCCTGTCCCAAGCGGTGGTCATTCCTCAAGCCGCTCCGCAAGGTAGCCGACGATCTCGTTCTCGTTCCCGTGAAGGAAGGAAAACTGCTTGTCGACTACGTCGCTGAAGCGCGCGACGGCCTTGCGGTTGCGCGACGCCTGCTCCTCGTGGATTCCGGCCGCAAAAAACCTGCGCCCCCAGTTTCGGAACTGCTGGAGAGTGATCGTGGCGACGTTGATGGCGTCGTCGCTCGGCAGAGCGAAGACGGCAACCGGCCGCGGGTCCTCGTTGAGAAGGCAGGAGACCGGATAGAGAGCGCGTGGGTCGTGGTCGGCATCCACGTAATCGAAGTGGGCCCTCGACCCGAACTCTGAACCGAGCATGCGCCGAAAGTCCTCGAGAAACGTCGATCGCACCCGCTCTTGAGTCAGGTAGTCGAGGTCGGCGACGTGAAGGAGCGCCTGCGCGAAGCGAAGCAGCGAGCTACCCAGGTCGGCACTACTGGTTTGGAGGACGAGCTCTCCCTCGCGCTCCTCCACGTCGAGACGTCTCAGCGCGTCTTCGAGAAGCTCACCCCGCTTCCCTTGCTCGAGCGAGTCCACATCGAGGCCGTAGGAGAGGTGCATGAATGTGTGTCCCAGGTCCGTCCATTCGTAGCGATCGCCGTCGACTCGACGAAGACGGGTCACGAGATGGTCGCCGTCGGCGAACTGGAACACGGTCGACACGCGGCTTTCGCGCTCGCTGAGCGGTTCGACCTCGACGGAGCCACCGACGGTTCGGGCGAGGAGGCCGGCGAGATCCGGCTCGAGCACGCTCATACCGCCATGCTGCGCTGGGCCGGAGGTTCGAAGCCCGCGACCTCGAGCATGTAGGCGACCGCACCGGGGAGGTCGCCGTAGGCGTCGGTGGGCTCGGCGTAGTCCTCCTCCTTGAAACCCGCAACCTGGTACCGCTCGGTGGCCGTGTGCATGTGAAAGTCGAACCGGATCGTGGTCCCTTCGAGCTTGTTGCTGTGGACGTGCGAGCTCCCGTTGTGCCGTCGGAGCCGAAACACCCGAGTCGAACCGGAGGGGAGGTAGGCGAGGATCACCGAGAAGTCGAGTGGATCGAGCACGAGCTGACGGACGATCACGCGGAAGCGTGACCCTTCCCTTCCTTCGACCTCGAGCTGCGTCTCCCTATGCGCGCGCTTGCGCTTGGCCGGCATGAGCTGTGCGAGCTCAAGCGACGGCTTGGACTCTCGAGTCAGGCGCTCAATCGTCGTGTCGTCGAGGACCATCAGCGATCACGAGCCGCTCAGCAGGTTGTCGTCCACGAGCGTCCGCCACGCCCCGAGCAACCGCTCGCACGCCTGCGCCTCCGCCGGCTTGTTCTCCCCTTCGGCTCGCAGCCCCTTCCCCTGGAGCGCCTGCGCTACCAAGCGCAGCTTCTGCGGATCGGGCCGCGCCTCGTCGAGATAGCCGCGCAGCGCCGCCGGCTGATTCGCCGCGCGCCAGAGCAGCCCGTGGAGGACGTCGATCACGCGCGCCTGGCCGTCGCCGTCGGGCACGAGGCCGAGCTCGGGCACCGAGCCGCGCTCGGAGTAGTCGGCGAGGTGGACCTTGCCCTTGCCGATCCCGGCCAGCGGAGGGATCGAGCGCTTGAGGCATCGAGCTCGATGCCGGCGGTGCGGGCGAGGTTGTTGGCCTCGTCGAAGTCGACGTCGGCGTAGCCGTAGGAGTAGCGGGCGAAGACGTAGTAGCGCGTGGCGGCGTCGATCGCGCCGACGCCGTCGGCGAGCCCGTGCA
>JACCUC010000023.1 GCA_013812065.1 Thermoleophilaceae bacterium
GCCACCCGCGCGTAGGCCAGTGCGCCCGTCGCTCCCAGGGCCAGCGCGAGCACCACCAGAGCAAGGCCGCCGTCCTCGGCGAGGCCCTTGAGCGCTTGGACGACGAGCAACGCCGCGAGCGCCGCGACGAAGGTCAGATGGAGACCCCGGCGCACGCGCCGATCGATCAGCCCCCCGATGAGCTCGATCCCCAGCAGGAGCGCCGGGGGAACGAGGACCAAGACGAGCCCGAGTAGAAGGATGTCGCCCGCTCCGGAGCCGCGTGTGGCGAAGAACTCGGGCGTGCGCCCGAGCAGGTCGAAGAGCGGCTGGGCGCAGGCAAAAGCCGACAGCACCCCGAGGTGCAGGTAGGCGATGAGGATTTCGCGGCGGGGCGCGCGCGCATCGGGGCTCGAGGCCGAAGGAGGCGCGCCGGCGCGCCCGCGCGCGCGGGGGGCGGTGGGAGCGCTCAGAGGGAAGACGGTATAGCACCTGCCGAGAGCTGCCTGGGACGCCTCTAAGCTTCCCGTCCCGCTCCTCTCCGCGGCGGCGCGCCGGCCGACGCCGCCGGGTCCTCTCTTGTCATCCGCGAGCCCCACCACCGAGACTCGTCCTGCCGCGGAACGCGGTGCGCTCGCGTCTGCGCCGGCGCGACGACGGCCCCGGCCGCGCCTGCGGAGTCGGGACGCCTACCGCCTGCTGCCGTTCGTGCCGGTGGCGCTGCTCGCACTGCTTGCCTGGTCGCGGAAGTGGACCAGCGAGGACGCCTTCATCTACTACCGCATCGTCGACCACCTGCTGGCCGGCAACGGGCCGGTCTTCAACGTCGGCGAGCGGGTCGAGGCCTACACGGGGCCCCTGTGGCTGGGAGTGCTCGCGGTCGCCCGTGCAGTGGCGCCCGCGGGCGTCGAGCTCGAGTGGATGTCGGTCGTGCTCGGGCTGCCGCTGTCGGTCGGAGGCCTGCTGGCCGCGGTGCTGGCGGCTCGGCGGCTGTGGTCGCCGGCGTCTTCGGGGACGGGTCGCCGCGGGGCGCTGATGCTTCCCCTCGGCGCTCTCGTCGTCGCCGCCCTGCCGCCGTTCTGGGACTACGCGACGTCCGGGCTCGAGACCGGCCTCGTCTTCGCCTGGCTCGGAGGGACCTTCCTCGGCCTGGTCGCCGTTGGATTAGCCGCAGGTGGCAAGCGGAGGCAGCCCGCCCGGGCGCGCTACGGGCTCGCGGTGGCGATCGGTCTCGGGCCGCTCGTGCGACCCGACCTCACGATCTTCGCGGCGGCGTTCCTGATCATGCTGGCGATCCTCGAGCGTCCGTTCTCGCCCCGGCGGGCGCTGCGGCTCGGCGCGGTCGCCGCGGCGATCCCGCTCGTCTATCAGCTCTTTCGCATGGGCTACTTCGGGAGCCTCGTCCCCAACACCGCGCTCGCCAAGGAGGCGGGTGCCGCGTACTGGGGCCGGGGCTGGAGCTACCTCCTGAACCTGTTTCGCCCGTACGCGCTGTGGCTGCCGGTCGCGGCCCTGCTCGGCTGGGGGGCGGTGTCGGCTCTCAGCCTGTGGCGAGGGCTCGAGCGCGAGCGGGCGCTGCTCGTGGCGGTGCCGCTCGCCGCAGGCGTGCTCCACGTCCTATACGTCGTGCGGCTCGGGGGGGATTACATGCACGCCCGCATGCTGCTTCCCGGCGTGTTCGCGGTGCTCATGCCCGTGGCGGTCGTGGCCGCGAGGCGGCGGTGGGCGATCGCGTTGCTCGCGGCCGTCGTCGTGCCGTGGGCCGTCGTCTGCGCTTTCGCGCTGCGGGCACCCGCCGAGCCCGCCAAGGACCCGACGAACCTCAAGGTCAACGATCAGCGCCGCCGCTACGCCGAGGTCTGGGGCTACCGGGATCCGATCACGCTCGGCGACTACGCGGCCGTGGCGACCCAGCGGCCTGGTCTCCACGTCCGCCAGGGTCGCGAGCTCGCCGCCCTCGCGGAGTCGAGGCGGGTGGTCGTGCTCGGCTACACGTCCGATCGCAACCGCTTCGGCGAGCGCTCGCGACATCCCGTCCCGCTCGAGGGTGTCGTCCCGCGGCCGGACTCGAGGTCTCCGGTGGTGGTGCGGACTGGGTCGATCGGGCGCATCGGCCTCGCCGCGGGGCCGCGCGTGCACATCGTGGACCGCAACGGCCTCGCCGATCCGATGGCGGGGCGCGTGCGCCTGCCCCGGCAGCGGCCCCCTCGGCCCGGCCATGAGAAGAGCCTTCCGGAGGAGTGGGTGCTGGCCCGCTTCGCCGTGCCCACGACAGAGGACGGAAGGCGCATGCTGGCCCGGAACCCGGAGGTGCAGGCCGCGAGCCGCGCGCTCGCCTGTCCCCCGCTGCGCGAGCTGAGCGCCGTGACGACCGCTCCGATGAACGCCGGCCGCTTTGTCGGCAACGTCGCCTACGCGGTCCGCGAGCGGTCGCTTCGGTTCTGGCCCGAGCCGCCGTTGGCGGAACGAGAGCTCTGCGGGCGCCGGTAGCGCGGGGTCAGGCGCCGGCGCGGGCGCCGAAGCGCCCCAGCGACCGAAGCCTGAGGCCATCACCGCCTCCCTCGATCTCCAGCACCTCGACCTCGTTCGCGCCACGGCGGTAGGTCGATGCGGGCACCAGGGCCGACAGCCGCTCGATCCTGTCGTCCTCGAGGAAGAAGGTCTCGCCGACAGCGGCGATGCGGCCGTTCACCGCAAAGGCGAGCGCGCGCTTGCGTGGCGCGGCGCTGCGCACCCGCCCGGTGAGCTGGGCGGGAACGAAGCCCGAGGCCGGCTCCACCGCGCGGAGCTCTCGCGCGGCGTCGAGGTCGGCC
>JACCUC010000103.1 GCA_013812065.1 Thermoleophilaceae bacterium
GCTCACGGCCGGTGGCTTTCGCCCGGCGGCGCAGGTGGGGCGGTGGGGCGTGTCAGCCGCCTGCCCGCCGGGCGCGTCCGCCCGGCGCTGAGCCCACGAGTGTCTATCGTTCGCGCGCCCATGGCCCCCCTCGCCCTCGCCCGCCGTCGGCTGGCCGGAGCCCGCCTGCCCGTGACCCCGCTCGCGAGCGCCGGACTCGTCTCCGCGCTCGTGCTCGTGTCACTGCTGCTTCGCGTGCGCGGCGTCGGCGGGCCGTTCTGGATCGACGAGGGACTATCGGTCGGCATCTCCTCGTTCCCCTTTCTCGAGATCCCCTCGATCCTGCGCTTCGACGGCTCTCCGCCGCTCTACTACCTGCTGTTGCACGGGTGGATGGAGCTGTTCGGGCGCTCCGAGGGCGCCACCCACGCCCTCTCGCTGATCTTCGCGCTCGTGTCGATCCCGGTCGGGCTGTGGGCCGGGTGGAGCCTGTTCGGGCCACGCGCCGGGTGGTTCTGCGCGGGCCTGTTCGCGCTCAATCCCTTCCTTACCGTCTACTCCCACGAGACGCGCATGTACTCGTTGATGGTCCTACTCGGGCTCGTGGCCACCGCGGCGTTCGTGCACGCCTTCGTGCTCGACCGCCGCCGCTTCGCAATCGTCTTCGGCGTCGTCCTGGCGCTGATGCTCTACACCCACCACTGGGCGATCTTCTTCATCGGTGCGAGCGGAGCCGCGCTACTCGCCGTGGCGCGCCAGCGACCGGAGCGGCGCTGGACCGTCGTGCGCGACGGCGGCCTCGCGTTCGGGGCAGCGATCCTCGTCTGGCTGCCGTGGGTGCCGACGCTCGTCTTCCAGGTCGCCCACACCGGAGCGCCGTGGGCCAACGTGCCCACGCCGGGCGACGTCCAGGGCGGGATGGGTGCGGTCGTCGGGGGCCTCGGACCCGCCATCGGGCTTCTGCTCGTGGCCGGCACGGGGGTGTCTCACATCGTGCGCCGTCGCCGATCCATCGAGCGGCTCGAGATACTGACGCTGGCCGGGCTCGGCGTGGGGACGCTGCTGCTCGCCTGGGCGGCCTCTCAGGTCTCGCCGACGTGGGCCTTCCGCTACCTGGCCGTGGTCGTCGGGCCGGTGCTGCTGCTCACCGGCGTGGGCCTCGCGCGGGCGCGGCGCCAGGGCGTCGCGGCGCTGGCCCTCGTCGCTCTGCTGTGGCTTCCCCAGGGGGTCAGCTCCGAGCCGGCCACCAGCGAGAAGAGCGTCGTCGCCGAGGTCGAGCCGCTGCTCGGTCGCGGCGACCTCGTCGTCTCGACCCACCCAGAGCGGACGACCGTGCTCGACTACTACCTGCCCTCGGGCATGCGCTACGTCACGAGCCTGGGTCCGGTCAAGGATCCGCGCTACATGGACTGGCGCGACGTGCTCGGCCGCCTGCAGGAAGCTCGCGCCTCCAAGACGATCGGGCCGACGCTTGATAGGTTGGACACCGGCAAGGACATCCTGCTCGTGCGACCGGTTACCGAGATCAGCGACCAGTGGAAAGCTCCGTGGACGGAACTCGTGCGTAGACGCTCGGCGCAGTGGGCGCGGCTCCTGCGTGAGGACTCGCGCTTCGTCCGCCGGGCCGTGGCGCCCGACGGTCCGACGCCGGCCGAGAGCGGCGTGCGGGCCACGCTGTACACGAAGGTCAACGACTAGACACTGAGCGCCCGCGCGGCGCCCGTCCTTCTCCGACTCCCGCCTATGACCGACACCCTCGCCCCTTCCGACGAGCAGCTCGTTCCCGACGCCGACGGCCGTCCCACGGTCGTCCTGGGCGGCGGGCCGGCCGGGCTCACCGCCGGCTACCTGCTCGCCAAGCAAGGGCGTCCCGTCCTCGTGCTCGAGGCGGAGGATCAGGTCGGCGGACTCGCCAAGACGGTCGAGCACGACGGCTATCGCTTCGATCTCGGCGGCCACCGTTTCTTCACCAAGGCCAAGGAGGTCGACGCCCTCTGGCACGAGGTCATGCGCGAGGAGTTCCTGCTGCGACCGCGCATGTCGCGGATCTACTGGAACGGCAAGTTCCTCGATTACCCGCTCAACGGCACCGACGTGATCAAGAAGCTCGGCCCGATCGAGCTCACCCGGTCTTTTCTCTCCTACCTGCGCGCGGCGCTCTTCGCCCGCAAGGGAAACGAGCAGAACCTCGAGGAGTGGGTCTCGAACCGCTTCGGCAAGCGGCTGTTCACGCTGTTCTTCAAGTCCTACACCGAGAAGGTGTGGGGCGTCCCGACCACGGAGATCCGCGCCGAGTGGGCCGCGCAGCGCATCAAGGGGCTCTCCTTCATGAGCGCCGCCAAGGCCGCCTTCTTCGGCAACAAGGGCAACAAGGTCAAGAGCCTGATCGACCAGTTCCACTACCCGCGCTTCGGGCCGGGGCAGATGTGGGACACGATGACCGAGGAGATCGAGCGCCTCGGCGGGGAGGTGCGGCTGAACGCGCCGGTACACAAGCTTCACGTCGAGAACGGGCGCATAGCCGAGGTCGAGGCCGGCGGCGAGCGGATCCGCCCGGGCGCGGTGATCTCCTCGCTCCCGCTGCGGTCGATGGTCGGCCTGCTGTCCGACGAGGCCGATGCCGAGGTCGCCGAAGCCGCGCGCGGTCTGCGCTACCGCGACTTCCTGAGCGTCGCGCTCGTGCTCGACGGGGAGGACCTCTTCCCCGACAACTGGATCTACATCCACGAGCCGAGCGTCGAGGTGGGGCGGATTCAGAACTTCCGCTCGTGGAGCCCGTGGATGGTCCCCGATCCGTCGAAGGCGTGCGTCGGGCTCGAGTACTTCTGCTTCGCCGGCGACGAGCTGTGGACGATGAAGGACGAGGATCTCGTCAAGCTCGCCGCCAAGGAGCTCGATCAGCTCGGCCTCGCCTCGGCCGAGAAGGTCGAGCGAGGGTACGCCGTGCGGGTCCCGAAGGCCTATCCGATGTACGACGCCGACTACGCGGAGCGGGTCGAGAAGATCCGCGCCTTCCTCGAGAGCTTCGGCAACCTCCAACAGGTCGGCCGTAACGGCCTGCACCGCTACAACAACTCGGACCACTCGATGCTGACCGCGATGCGCGCCGTCGAGAACCTGACGAGCGACACCGCACACGACCTGTGGGCGGTCAACGCCGAGTCGGTCTATCACGAGGAAACCGTCGCGGATGAGCAGCCGTACCGGGAAGCGCCCGAGACGCCGGCCATGGCCCAGCCGCTCGCCAGCAAGAGCTAGCTGCGGGCCGGTCATGCCGCTCACCGAGGTGGCCGGTCCCGGTCGCGCCAGTCTCGTGACCGCTTCCCTTCGCGACCGAGCCTCCCCGAGCGACCTCCTCGAGCGCGAGCTCGGGCTCGCGACCTGGAGCGCGCGCAACAGCATCTCGGCCGAGCGCTACGACCTCGAGCGCCTACTCGAGCTCAAGCGGCAGACCGTGTCGGTCGTGCTGCCGGCGCGCGAGGTGGGCCAGACCATCGCCACCGTGCTCGACGCCCTCGCGCCGCTACGAGGGGCGGGATTGATCGAGGAGATCGTCGTCGTCGACGCGGCCTCGCAGGACGGCACGGCCGGGATCGCGGTCGAGCGTGGCGCGGCCGTGCTCCAGGAGTCCGAGATCCTGCCCGGCTTAGGCGCCGCTCGTGGGAAGGGCGACGCCATGTGGCGCGGGCTCGCCGCGACCTCCGGCGAGATCGTCGTCTACATGGACACCGACACCCGCGACTTCGACGCCCTCTTTCTGCTCGGCGTGCTCGGCCCGCTGCTCGAGCGCCCTGAGCTGCAGTTCGTCAAAGGGACGTTCCGGCGGCCGTTCGAGATCGGCGGAATAGCGGTTCCAGACGGCGGCGGCCGCGTCACCGAGCTCGTCGCGCGACCTCTGCTGAACCTGTTCAGGCCCGAGCTCGGCGGCTTCGGTCAGCCGCTCGCCGGGGAGACCGCGGCTCGCCGGACGTTGCTCGAGGAGCTGCCGTATCCGGTCGGGTACGGGGTCGAGATCGCGCTGCTGATCGACGTGGCCGCCCGAGCCGGGGTCGAGGCCATGGCCGAGGTCGACCTCGGGACGCGCCGCAACCGCCACCAGTCCCTGCGCGAGCTGAGCATGATGGCCCTGGCGGTGCTCGGCACCGCGTCGAGGCGGATTCACGACGCCGACTCGGTCGCTGAGCTCGGGGCGGCGGCGATCGCCCTGCCGGCCGACGGTGGGACGCAACTGCGCGAGGTGTCGCTCGAGGAGCGTCCCCCGCTGGCGACGGTCTCGGCCGACGAGCTCCGGATCGCTCGGAAGCTGCTTTCGACCGCGCTCGAGGCGCGTCTGGGAGCTGCGATGCCGGCCGAGCGTGTAGCCGCGTTGGGTTCCCGGTAGATTTCGTCCTCACCGTGAAGGTCGGGGTTGCCAAGGAGACGGTCGAAGGCGAGCGCCGCGTGGCGCTCGTGCCCGAGGGCGTGGCGAAGCTGCGCGATCGCGGTCTCGAGGTGGTGGTCGAGGCCGGCGCGGGGCGCGAGTACAACCTCGACTCCGTCTACGAGGAGGCCGGGGCGGAGATCGTCTCGGACGCCGAGGAGGTCTGGAGCCAAGCGGATCTCGTGGCCAAGGTCCGCGCTCCGACCGAGGACGAGCTCGCGCACGTGCACGACGGCCAGTTCGTGGTCTCCTTCCTGGCGCCCGTTCCGGGCGCTGACCTCGTCAAGGAGCTCGCCGAACGGGGCGTGACGGCCGTCAGCATGGACGCCATACCCCGCATCACGCGCGCCCAGAGCATGGACGCGCTCTCCTCCCAGAGCTCGGTTGCGGGCTACAAGTGCATGCTCATGGGCGCCGACGCACTCGGCAAGCTGGTGCCGATGATGACCACCGCGGCGGGTACGACGAAGGCGGCCAGCGTGCTCGTCCTCGGTGCCGGCGTCGCCGGCCTCCAGGCCATCGCCATGGGGACGCGCCTCGGGGCCGACGTCTACGCCTTCGACATCCGTCCCGAGACGAAGGAGCAGATCGAGAGCCTCGGCGCGACCTTCGTCGAAGAGGAGGAGGAGCAGGATTCCGAGCCGGCTCAGGAGGAGGCCGAGGACGAGGGGCCACGCCCGGGCCTGGTCGGGCTGTGGGACGAGCTCAAGCTGGCCTTCGGCGTCCAACCGGGGAGCGATTCGGACTCGAACGGGGCCGGTGATGCGTCCGAGGATCAAGACGACGAGGAAGACGGCGAGGACACCGGCGGCTACGCCCAGGAGCAGGACGAGGACAAGCAGCAGCGCGACCAGGAGCTCATCAAGGCTCGCCTGGGGGAAACCGACATCGTGCTCACCACGGCGCTCGTTCCCGGCAAGGACGCGCCGACCCTGCTCACCACGGAGATGGTCGAGGCGATGCCCGCGGGCTCGGTGGTCATCGACCTGGCGGCCGAGGCGGGCGGCAACTGCGAGCTCACCCAGCCCGGCGAGACCGTGGAGCACGAGCACGTGCGCGTGATCGGCCCGCTCGACTTGCCGAGCGGCGTGCCCGTCCACGCCAGTCAGCTCTACTCGCGCAACGTCGTCAGCCTTATCTCCCACCTAGTAACCGACGGCGATGACGATGGCGGCGGCGAGATCGAGCTCGACTTCGAGGACGAGATCACCGACGGGGCGGTCCTCTGCCACGGCGGCGAGATCCGCCACGAGAGCGTCCGCGACGCGCTCAGCCAGGGCGATAAGGCGGAGACCTAGCGGTGGCGGCCGAGCTCGTCTCTCAGTTCATCGTGCTCGTCCTCGCGATCGCGCTCGGCTTCGAGCTGATCTCGCGCGTCCCGAGCCTCCTGCACACGCCGCTCATGTCCGCGACCAACGCCATCCACGGCATCGTCGTCGTGGGCGCCCTCGTGGTCGTGCTCACCGCCCACGAGACACTCACTACGGTGCTCGGGCTCGTCGCCGTCTTCTTCGGGACCGTGAACGTGGTGGGGGGCTTCATCGTCACCAACCGCATGCTCGAGATGTTCCGCGGCGGCGGACGGGGCCGCGGCGGATGAGGCATCCATGAGCCTCGGGATCGGCACGTCGCTCGCCTACCTGGCCGCCGCCGTGCTGTTCATCTTCGGAATTCGCATCCTGCGGTCGCCGATGACGGCGCGGGCGGGAAACCTGATCGCTGCCGTCGGCATGCTCGTGGCCTGTGTCGCCACCTTGCTCGAGTTCAAGGGCGACGTGTACACGCTGCTGCTGATCGCGGGAGTGGTAGTCGCGGGGTCGGTGGTGGGGGGGGTGATGGCGACCCGCGTGCCGATGACCTCGATGCCCCAGTTCGTGGCCGCCTTCAACGGCGTGGGTGGCGGTGCCGCGGCGCTGATCTCGTTCTCGGAGCTCTACAAGCTCAGCCAGCTCCCGCTCCCGGAGCAGAACTTCGTGATCCTGCTGTCGATCCTGTTCGGCATCCTGATCGGCGGCGTGAGCTTCTCCGGGAGCGCAGTCGCATTCTCCAAGCTCGAGGAGATCGCGTTCGAGGGCTCGGTCACCTTCCCGATCCAGAAGGTGGTCAACGCCCTGATGTTCCTGGTGGCCGTCGCCGCGGGCGTCAACGTGCTGATCGGCGGCCCGATGCCGGTCGCGTCCGCGGCGGTGGTGCTTGGGGTCTCGCTCCTGCTCGGCGTGCTGCTCGTGATTCCCATCGGCGGCGCCGACATGCCGATCGTCATCTCACTGCTGAACGCCTTCACCGGTCTCGCCGCCGCGGCTTCGGGCTTCTCGCTCGGCAACACGGTCCTCATCATCGCCGGCGCGCTCGTCGGCGCCTCGGGCACCATCCTCACGTACCTGATGTCGGCCGCGCTCGGGCGGCCGCTGTCGAAGATCCTGTTCGGCGCGGTAGCGGCCGCGGGGCAGAAGGAGGCCGAGGCGCACGACAAGCCGGTGACCTCGGGCGACCCCGAGAACGTCGGCTCCATGCTCGCCAACGAGGCCGACTCGGTGATCTTCATCCCTGGCTACGGGCTTGCGGTCGCCCAGGCGCAGAGCGCGATGGCCGACCTGATGCGCACGCTCGAGGGCCAGGGCAAGGACGTCAAGTTCGCCATCCATCCGGTGGCCGGACGCATGCCCGGCCACATGAACGTGCTGCTCGCCGAGGCCAGGGTGCCGGCCAGCAAGCTCGTCGACCTCGACGACATCAACGACCAGTTCGCCGAGACCGACGCGGTCATCATCGTCGGCGCCAACGACGTGGTCAATCCCACGGCGCGCGAGGACGGCGACAGCCCGATCGCGGGCATGCCGATCCTGAACGCCGACCACGCGCGTCGGGTGGTGTTCGTCAAGCGCAGCCTCAGCCCTGGCTTCGCGGGGATCGACAACCCGCTCTTCTACGACCAGGACCGCACGACGATGCTGTTCTCGGACGCCAAGGACGGACTCGAGGGCGTGACCCAGGCGGTGAAGAACCAGGGCTGAGGCTCGGCCGGCGCAATCAGACCTCGAGCGCCGCTCGCTCGGAGTCGAGCTCGGTACGCACGCCCAGCCGGTGCAGCACGTCGTTGGCCTCCTCGAGGCTGCGGGCCGAGCGCACCGCCCGGGCGAGCCGCGCGGCGGTGTCGAGCGCGACCGAGACGTCGAAGAAGACGGTAAGGGCGCCGAGCGGCGAGATCTCGACCTCCCGCCGCCCACCGCGGATCGTCGTCGTCCCCACCTGCCCGCGAAAGGCGCGCAGGGGCTGGGCGCTTGCCTCGGTCGGCACCAGCTCGACGGCACGCTCGAGCAACGCGGCCGCCGGACCGGTGAGCCAGCGGGCCCCCGCGATCCCGCCGCCCGCGGCGATCTCGGCCACCCGCGCCAGCACCTCGTCGAACTCGAGCTCGCCGTCGCAGGCGGGGCCGAAGACGGCCCCGAGCACCGGCATCCCCCGCGCCGCGAGCTGTGCCCCACCGGCCAGGATGACCGCGTCGCAAAGCGGGCTGGCGAGGCCCGCCTCGTCGCCGTGGGCGAGCGCGTCGCCGCCGACGTCGAGGAGCACGAGCAGGTCGGCGTCAAGCCGGGCGATCGCGGCGGCGAGTGCGTCGGCCACCGCGTGCGGCCCGTCCGAGGGATCGACCAGGACGGTCTCCTCCCCGATCAGCTCGGCGACGCGCGCCTCGGCGAAGCGTACGCCGCTCTCCCGCACGCGCGTGTCCGCGCCGGCGAGCAGGGCGGCGGGCCCCACGGGCTCGACAGCACCGGCGATCTCCCCGAGCCGACGGGGGCCGGGCTGAGCGTCGATCGGCATCCGCTCCCACGTCGTCCCGCCGACCACCGGTCCAGCGCCGTGGACGCGCCGGAGCGGCTCGGCGAGCGCGAGCGCGCCGACGACGTCCCCGCCGCCTCCGATCCCGACCACGAGCGGACGCCGCGCGGAGGCGAGCAGGGCGTCGGCGTCGAGCACGGCGCCATTGTGACGGCCGCGGGGCG
>JACCUC010000104.1 GCA_013812065.1 Thermoleophilaceae bacterium
CGGCGAGCAGCTCGGCGGCGAAGGCGCGCGCGGCGGTGCGCTTGCCCGTGCCCGCCGGCCCGTGGAAGAGGTAGGCGTGCGAGGGATCGGCCCCGCGTTCGAGCGCGGCGCAGAGGACCATGCGCGCGTGCGGCTGCTCGGCGGTGCCGGGGAGCGGAGCGCCAGGCGTGGGGGCAACGCCGCTCACGCCGGCGTCCCCGCGAGCGCGCTTTGAACCTCCGCGAGTACGTCGGCGTGGACCTCCTCGGCCGGGCGGTCGGCGTCGATCCGCCGCCAGCGCTCGGGCTCGGCCTCGGCCAGGCGCTCGTAGGCGGCGAGCACGGCGTCCTGGAGCGCCCGGCCCTCGGACTCGAAGCGGTCGACCTCTCCGGCGCGGGCCGCCGCAGCACCCGCCTCGACCCCGAGCAGGAAGGTCAGGTCGGGCTCGAGGCCGCCGGTGGCGAAGCGATTGACCGCCGCGACCTCCTCGACCCCGAGGCCGCGCCCCGCGCCCTGGTAGGCGAGCGAGGAGTCGAGGTAGCGATCCGAGGCGACGACCCGCCCCGCCTCGAGCGCCGGCCGGATCACGCTCGCGACGAGCTCCGCCCGCGCCGCCGCGAACAGGAGCGCCTCGGCTTCGGGACCGACCTCGACCTCAGGGTCCTTGACGAGCTCGCGCACTCGCTCCCCGACCGCCGTCCCCCCCGGCTCGCGCACCGCGATCGCCTCGTCGCCGAGCGCCTCGGCCAGAAGCCGCGCCTGGGTCGTCTTGCCGGCACGGTCGATGCCCTCGAAGGTGACGAAGAGGCCGCCCATCCCGGCGAAGCTACCAGCGCAGGCAGCGGCGCTCGGGCGGCTCGGGGGCGGCCGTATGATCCCGCCGCTCATGCGCGCCCTCGTCACCGGCGGAGCCGGCTTCATCGGCTCGAACCTCGTCGACGCCCTGCTCGCCCGCGGCGACGAGGTGACGGTGCTCGACGACCTGTCGACCGGCCGGCTCGCCAACGTCGAGGAGGCCCGCGGCCGGGGGGTCGATCTCGTCGAGGAGGACATCCGCGACGCGGCCGCGGTGGCGAAGCTCTTCGAGCGCGTGCGCCCAGACGTCGTCTTCCACCTCGCGGCCCAGATCGACGTGCGGCGCTCGGTCGCCGACCCGGTCTTCGACGTGCGCATCAACGTCGAGGGGACGATCAACGTGCTCGAGGCGGCGCGCGGCGCGGACGTGGCTCGCTTCGTCAACACATCGACCGGCGGGGCGATCTACGGCGAGGGCCGCATCCTCCCCGCCGCCGAGGACCACCCGGTCGCGCCGGAGGCCGGATACGGCCAGTCGAAGTTCGCCGCCGAGGGCTACTGCGAGCTGTACGCGCGCCTGCATGGCCTCTCGACGGTCTCGCTGCGCTACGGAAACGTCTTCGGCCCGCGCCAGGACCCGCTCGGCGAGGCGGGCGTGATCGCCATCTTCTGCGGACGCCTGCTCGAGGACCGTCGCCCGACGATCTTCGGCGACGGTCGCCAGACGCGCGACTACGTCTACGTCGGCGACGTCGTCGAGGCCAACCTCGCCGCCGCCGCCACGAGCCTCGACGGGCCGATCAACGTCGGCCGGGGCGAGCCGGTGTCGGTGCTCGACCTCGTCGCCGCACTCAGCCGCCTCGAGGGCCGCGACCTCGACCCGGAGTTCGCAGCGCTGCGACCGGGGGAGGTCCAGGACATCCACCTCGACCCCACACGCGCCCGGGCGGAGCTCGACTGGTGGGCTCAGGTGGGGCTCGACGAGGGGCTCGAGCGGACGCTCGCGTCGCTGCGGTAGCGGCTCCGAGATCGTCGATCCGGCGCGCGAGCCCCTATCGGCCGGGCGCTTGGTACTGGACTTGCCCGGCCTTGCGCAGGGCATCCATCGTTTCGTCGACGGTCAGGAGGACCGTCGTTTCGAGCGAGCTGAGCGCACCCCCGCCACCGATCGCCAAAGCCACCGCGGCCATGGACACGTTGTCGGGGGCCTCCCATAGGTTGTAGCCGTCGTGTGCGCCGAAGGCGTACCAGAACCCGTGGAGCTTCCCACCGACCGACTCGATGTACGACTGAGCGGCCTTCCTGCGGTCCTCTGGGTTGCCGATCAGCCTGGCCCAGGTCTCCGGCGTGTAGCTGAACCTCGATAGATAGAGCGGCATCGTCCCTCCCTCTCGTTCGCCGACCCGCGCGAGTCGACATTAGGCGTGGAAGTATGACCCCCGCACGACCGTGTCGACGGCCGACCACCCGCGTGCGGCACACGCCCTGCCGGGCGGCAGCCGGTCGTAGTCGGTCACAGCCCGTTGCTCGGGTCCGAACTGCATGCTCTGGCCGGTAGTTCGTAATCGCGAGATCGCGCGCTGAGCGGGGTTTTTCGCGGTCGCATGGACCGAGTATTCGCCCCCAGACCCGGTAGAATGGGTGCACCAGCGGCGCGTCTAGCGGTTAGCTCACGGAGGCCCTCGATCCGTCCGACGGCTGACCGATGATGGTCAGCCCGCCCCGAAGGCGACAGGGCAGACACCCACCAGCCGCGACCCTTCCGGAGGAACCATGCCGAGCCACACCGCCGCAGACAGCACCACCGCCCACACCGGTCCGGGTGTGAGGGTGGCGCGGCGCTTCACGGAGGCGGGCACCCATCCCTTCGACGCCGTCGCCTGGGAGCTGCGCGACGCCGTGATCGGCGATCCCGCCAGCCCGGCCTTCGAGCAGCGCGGGGTCGAGTTCCCGGCGACGTGGTCCCAGAACGCCACCAACATCGTCGCCCAGAAGTACTTCCGCGGCCAGCCGGGCTCGGCGGAGCGGGAGCGCTCGGTCAAGCAGATGATCGGGCGCGTTGCCGGACGGATCGCCGAGATGGGCCGCGACGGCGACTACTTCGCCTCGACCGACGACGCCGAAGCCTTCGAGGCCGAGCTCACGCACGTGCTGCTGCACCAGATGGCCGCGTTCAACTCGCCCGTGTGGTTCAACGTCGGCTGGAAGCCGCCGGGGGAGGAGCAGTGCTCGGCGTGCTACATCCTCTCCGTCGAGGACGAGATGCGCTCGATCCTCGAGTGGAACACCACGGAGGGGCTCATCTTCCGCGGCGGCTCCGGCTCGGGGATCAACCTCTCGAACATCCGCGGCTCGATGGAGCCGCTCTCGAAGGGTGGGACGGCGAGCGGGCCGGTCTCGTTCATGCGGGGGACCGACGCCTGGGCGGGCTCGATCAAGTCGGGTGGCGGGACGCGGCGGGCGGCCAAGATGGTCGTGCTCGACGTCGACCATCCCGACATCCTCGACTTCGTCTGGTGCAAGGCGCGCGAGGAGGAGAAGGCACTCGCCCTGCGCGAGGGCGGCTTCGACATGTCGATCGACGGCGAGGGATTCACCTCGATCCAGTACCAGAACGCCAACAACTCGGTGCGGGTGAGCGACGAGTTCATGCAACGCGCCGAGCGCGGCGAGGAGTGGGAGCTGATCGCGCGCACCACCGGGCGGCCGATCGAGGCCCTCGACGCGCGGGATGTGCTGCGGCAGATAGCGGATGCGGCATGGCGGTGTGCCGATCCAGGCGTGCAGTACGACACGACCTTCAACGACTGGCACACATGCCCTAACTCCGGACGCATCAACGCGACTAATCCGTGCGCCGAGTATGCGCACGTAGACGACTCCGCCTGCAACCTCGCCTCCATCAACCTTATGAAGTTCCGGCGCGCGGACGGAACCGTCGACGTCGATACCTTCGAGCACACGGTCGACGTCATGCTGCTCGCCCAGGAGATCGTAGTCGGTCCCTCGAGCTACCCGACCGAGCAGATCGGTCGCAACGCCCGCGACTTCCGCCAGCTCGGGCTCGGCTACGCGAACCTCGGAGCTCTGCTCATGGCCAACGGGCTCCCCTACGACTCGGACGAGGGTCGGACGGTCGCAGCCGCCATCACTGCGCTCATGACCGGACGCGCGTATCGGCGCTCGGCCGAGGTCGCCGCGGCGATCGGCCCGTACGCCCGCTACGTCGAGAACCGCGAGCCCCACAACCACGTCATGCGCAAGCACCGCGACGCCGCCTACAAGATCCCCGAGGAGCTGGGCGACTCGGCGCTGATCGCCCGAGCGCGCCACACCTGGAACGAAGCCGTCGAGCTCGGCGAAGCCCACGGCTACCGCAACGCCCAGGCCACCGTGCTCGCTCCTACGGGGACGATCTCCTTCCTCATGGATTGCGACACGACCGGAGTCGAGCCCGACTTCTCCCTCGTCAAGTTCAAGGAGCTCGTCGGCGGCGGTCACATGACGATCGTCAACCGAACGGTGCCGCTGGCGCTGCGTACGCTCGGCTACTCCGGCGAGCAGGTCGCCCAGATCGAGGCCCACATCAACGAGCACGGGACGATCGTCGGCGCCCCGGCGATCTCAACCGAGCACCTGCCCGTCTTCGACGTCGCGGTGGGCGAGCGGGCGATCTCGCACATGGGCCACATCCGCATGCTGGGAGCGGTCCAACCATTCATCAGCGGGTCGGTGAGCAAGACGATCAACATGCCGCAAGAGACCACGGTGGATGACATCGCCGATGCGTATCTGCAGGCCTGGCACCTCGGCGTCAAGGCCCTCGCCATCTACCGCGACGGATCGAAGACGGCCCAGGCGATGCGCACCGAGGCACATGACGCGGATGGCGCCGAGACGCCGGCGCCCGAGCCTACGCCGCCACCCGAGCCCAAGCCGTTCCGCCGCCGCATGCCGCGCGAGCGCCAGTCGATCACCCACAAGTTCTCGATCGGCGGTCACGAGGGCTACATCACCGCCGGCATGTACGACGACGGCTCCATCGGCGAGATCTTCCTGACCGACATCGGCAAGGAGGGCTCGACGCTGCGGGGAATGATGAACTCGTTCGCCACGGCGATCTCGATCTCGCTCCAGTACGGCGTGCCGCTCGAGACCCTGGTGCGCAAGTTCTGTTACATGCGCTTCGACCCCGAGGGCATCACCAACAACCCGGAGATCCCCTTCGCCAAGTCGATGC
>JACCUC010000142.1 GCA_013812065.1 Thermoleophilaceae bacterium
GAGCCCTGGTCCTCCCACTTCTTGGTCTCCGGGAAGGCCGAGTTCGGGATGTTCGGGATGTTGAGCATCTTCGAGACGGTCGCGCCGGTCAGCTCCTCGAGCGCCTTGGCGTAGGCGAGCGCGTGCACGCCGCCACGCACGAGCAGGTAGCCGAGCATCTGGCGCGCGATCGGGTGGTCGGTCATCTCGTAGACGCGGATCTTGTGGGTCCGCGCGCCGACCTCGAGGAAGAAGTTGTGCAGGAGGTCGAGGACGAGGTCGCCCGAGTTGAAGACGTAGTCGCCCTGCCACGGCTGGCCGAGCGAGTTGGCCACGGCTGCGGTCTGGCCCTGGACGATGAAGTGGTGCGGGTTGGGCGGCGGCATGACGCCGGCCAGGGGCGTGTCCGTTGGGTCGCCGCCCGAGCTCGAGCCGGTGAGCATGCCGTTGACCGTCGAGGCCACGAGCTCGACGTGGCCGTACTCCTCGGTGCCGATGTTGGCGATCAGCTCGTAGTAGGGCCGGACCTTCTCGCGGCCGCGGAAGTTCCACGACTGGAACGTGTAGTTCATGAAGGTCGACATCTCCCCGAAGCGCCCCCCGAGGAGCTCCTGGACGATCGCGGCGGCGGCCGGGTCGGGTTGCTCGGGCATTTCCAGCTCGATCTGCAGACGGTCGACTCGCAGGATCATGGGCGTCCTCCTCGGGGGATCGTTTTCGCGCGGCGTGGCGAGTGCCGCTCGCGGCGGCCCTTGGAGGCTTTCCAAAGCGAGCGCTTCCTACACGGATGTTGGCGCGGCGTCCGGTCTCCAGGCGACTAAGCTCGCCGTCCAATCGGATCTCGAAAGGGAGCAGTCTTGACCCGTCTTCGCGCCGGCCTGACCGGCGCCGCCCGATCGCTCGCGCAGGCCGCCGTGCTGGGGGCCGGGCTCGGGCCACGGCTCGGCCGGTAGTGGCGAAGCCGAGCCACGACGCCGTGCTCGCCGCGCTCCTCGAGCGCCACGGGCGCACCTACTGCGACGAGCTCGGAATCGACATCGAGAAGGGCACGCCGTCGCCGCTCTTTCGCTGGCTGTGTGCCTCGCTGCTGTTCAGCGCCCGGATCAGCGCCGAGCTCGCCGTGCAGGCGGCCGCCGCGCTCGCCGAGCAGGGCTGGACGACGCCACAGAAGCTGGCCGACGCGACGTGGAAGGAGCGCGTGAGGACGCTCAATGCATCCGGCTACGCCCGCTTCGACGAACGAACGGCGACGATGCTCGGTGAGACGTGCGAGATCCTGCTGGACCGCTACAAAGGCGACCTGCGCCGGCTGCGCGAGGAGGCCGAGCGCGACCTGCCCCGGCTCGTGACGGCGCTCGTGCGCACCGAGCTGGCCGACGACTACGACGGCGTCCGCGAGGCCGCGGCGGGATGATCGCCGCGCCCGGGCGGTGGGGCCGCTCGTCCCTCGTCGCCAAGCTGCTCGATGCCTATCGCCGCACCGGCGCCGACCCGCCGTTCGGCGATCCGCTCGCCGCCCACGGGGTGGCCATGGAGGGCTGGTACTGGCGCCTGACCGACGCGGCGGCGGGACGGGTCGTCGTCGCCCTGTGCGGCGTCTGCCGGACGCACCAGGGCGAGAGCTGGGCTCTCGTCGCGCTCGCCGCCCACCCCGGCGGCCTCGTGCGCGAGGAGATCGTCTCGGCGCCGACGGTCGGGCGCGAGGGGCTCGGTGCAGGCTCGGTCCTGCGCGCGGGACCGGATCGGCTCGAGCTGCGGCTCGGCGGCGACGAGGTCGACATCCGCCTGCGCGACGCCACGCCATGGCCGCGGCGCGCCTTTGGCGGGCTCGGCCCCGCGGGAGCGCTGCCCCGCTTGAGCCAGTACTGGCATCCCCACCTGCTCGGCGCTCGGGTCGAGGGCCGCGCGAGCCTGGGTGGAGAGGAGGTCGATCTCGGCAGCGCGACGGCCTACGGTGAGAAGAGCTGGGGCACGGGCTTTCCGGATCGGTGGTGGTGGGGGCAGGCTCACGGATTCGACCGCTCCGACGCCTGCGTTGCCTTTGCCGGCGGTCAGATCGCCATCGGGCCGCTCGAGCTCGGCTCGGCCTCGGCGATCGTCGTCCGTGTCGGCGACGAGGTCGCGCGGCTCGGTCCTCCGGGCGCGCTGGTCAGCGCGTCGGCGGACGGGCGCGGGTGGCGGCTTCGCGGTCGCGGCCCCCGGTACGCGGTCGAGCTCGAGGGCGAGTCGAACGGGACGCAGTCACACTGCCTTCCGGTGCCGATCCCGGCGGAGCGGCGCACCGAGCCGCGCGCCGAGCAGCACCTCGCGGGCCTCGTGCGGGTCGAGTTGCGCCGCGGGCGGCGCACGGTCTGGCGCGACAGCTCGCAGCTCGCGGGCCTCGAGCGGGGCGACGCGACGGGTTGAGTCGGGAACTGAGGGCTACCCGCCCCGCGCGCGTTCCTCCGCCTTGCGAACCGCCAGCGGCAGCGGCTCCGTGCCGATGAAGGGCTCGAACGGCCCGACCACGCGCCAGAGGGCGCGCAGACGCCACTTGGCGCTCGCGTCGACCGAATCGATGCGCGCCTCGCTCACGAACTCGGAGAGCCCGCCGCCGAGCTCTTCTACCCAGTGGGCGAAGAGGACCCGGGCAGTGCCGGGCTCGTCGTAGGCAAGGAACTCCTCGGGACTGTCGATCTGCGGATAGTCGCGCTTGAGCGTCCAGATCTTCCCGCACAGTCCCGATAGTGAGTGACGCTCGCCGGCCTCGAGCAGCACGAACGGGGGGCAGCGGAAGAGGTGACGGTAGGTGACGTCGCCGGAGAGCCCGGGAATGCGCCAGTGCACGAGGCGGCCGAGCCGCCGGGTGTCGCTCAGCGTGACGTCCTCGGCGGCGTGCCAGAGAGTGTCCGGCGAGGCCCGGGCGGCGAGCCGGTGGTGAGTACGCACCAACGGGCCGGGGAGCCAGTAGTCGAGCGCCGGGGCCTTGTGCTCGATCCGGGCGGCGTCGCTCATGCCCACGGAGCTACCCCGGACGTGCCATCCCCTACCGCCGCAGCCGGACTGGCGCGACGAAACCTCTCCGGTGGGTGGTCACTAGGCTCCGAACCGTGCGGCTTGTTCTCTGGGACATCGACGGAACCCTGGTCGACAGCGGCGGCGTCGCCCCCGACGCCTTTCCCCTGGCCTTCGAGCGGACGGTGGGACGGCCTGCGGCCGAGCTCGCGGCCATGTCCGGGCGGACTGACCAAGCCATCGGCCTCGAGATCCTCGAGCGCAACGGGTTCGAGGAGCCCGAGCGGCTCTGGCCCGATTTCGCCCGCGCGCTCGCCGAGGCGCTCGCCGAGCTCGAGCCCGCGATGCGCGAGCGGGGACGGGCGCTCCCGGGCGCCCGCGAGGCGATCGCCGCGCTCGCGGCGGCGGACGGAGTCGTCCAGTCGCTCCTGACCGGCAACCTGAAGCCGAACGCGGCGGTCAAGCTCGGCGCCTTCGGTCTGCTGGTGCCGGAGCTCGACTTCGAGATCGGCGCCTACGGCTCCGACGACCGCGACCGCGACGCGCTGGTCTCGATCGCCCGGGAACGGGCCACCGCCCGGCACGGCCAAGCGCCGGAGCAGACCGTCCTGATCGGCGACACCCCGCTCGACGTCGCCGCCGGTCAGGCCGGGGGTGCGCGCGTCGTCGGCGTGGCGACCGGCCTCTACGACGTCGCGGCGCTCGCCGAGGCGGGCGCCGACGCCCTGCTCGAGGACCTGCTCGATACCGAGGCGGTTATGGTCGCGGTGCTCGCCTCGGCGGAGGAGGCGGCGCCCGCGTGACCGTGGCCGTGCGCGAGCCGGTCCGCTCACCGCTGCAAGCCGCGGTTCCGTCGGGAGTCGCGGCGCTTGCGGTGCTGCGCCAGCGGGTATCTCGGGAGCCCGATCTCGCTACGGTCGCCACCAACCCCCTCATGTCGAGCCCTGCCCTTCGCCGTGCCCCAGATCCGCGTTCCTGAGTATGGGTTGAGCGACGGCCGCGTGCGGCTGAGGCGTTGGCGCGAGAGCGACGTGCCCGCTCTGGTCGAGGCCTGCCGGGATCCGGAGATCCCGCGCTGGACCGTAGTTCCCGCGCCGTACACCGAGATCGACGCGCGCGCCTTCGTCGCCGGGCAGAACGAGCGCCTCTCGCGCGGCGAGGGGGCGCCGTTCGCGATGGTGGGGGCCCACGACGGCGACTTCCTCGGCTCGATCGAGGTCACGCTGCTCAACCGGCGCAGCGGGCGCGGCGAGATCGGCTACTGGGTGGCGGCCGCGGCCAGGCGGCAGGGGGTCGCGCTGCGCGCGCTCGCCATCATCTCGGAGTGGGCGCTCGGGGAGCTCGGGCTCGAGCGGCTCGAGCTGCTCGTCGAACCGGAGAACGGTCCGTCGCAGGGCGTGGCGGAGGCCGCGGGTTACACGAGGGAGGGGATCCTGCGCTCCTATCGGCCCATGAAGGGCCGCCGCCCCGACTTCGTGGTGTACTCGCTGCTGCCGAGCGACGCCCCGGCCCGAGAGGCGCTCGGGCGGGCCGGGTACCTCACGCACACCGGCCGGTAGCTCTCGCAGGAGGCCGTCCGCGCCAGGTCGGCGCGGCGGCGTGGTGCGCTCGCGGAGATCACTCCCCGATCACCTTGATGACGAGCCGCTTTTCCCGCCCGCCGTCGAACTCACAGTAGAAGATCTGCTGCCACGGGCCGAGGTCTAGCCTCCCTTCGGTCACCGGGACGATCGCCTGGTGGTTGACGAGCAGGTTCTTCCAGTGGGCGTCGCCGTTGTCCTCGCCGCCGCGGTGGTGGCGGAAGTCGCCGGGATCGGGTCCGAGTGCGGCCGCCACGTCGTTGGCGGGTTCACGCCAGCTCGGCGGCGCGAGCTTGTCGAGCCACTCGAGGGTGTCCTCGAGGATGCCGGGCTCGTCGTCGTTGATCCAGACTCCGGCCGTGATGTGCATGGCCGAGACGAGCGCGAGGCCCTCGCGGATGCCGGCCTCGTCGACGGCGGCCTGGACATCGTCGCCCAGGCGGATGAACTCGCGGCGCTCCTCGGTCTCGAAGGTGCGGTAGACGGTGTGCGAGGTCATGGGTGCGGCTCCTCTCGAGCGGTGGTGGTCGAGTTCGGCCTCGTGGCCGCACTCGAATCCTTACCCGCGTGCGGGAGAGAGCATGGGGCGCTCGGCGAAAGCGCCAAACGCCGCCCTGCCGGCTCTCAGCGCCTGCAAGTCGCGCCCGAGCAGTCGCGCAGGCGCGCGAGCCCGCGCGCGAGTCGCCGCCGCACGTGCGCATGGCGGGGACTGTTATGGAGGCTCCGCTGCTCGTATGCGTCGTATTGCAGGTCGTAGAGCTCCCGCTCGCCGGTCACATACTGAACGTACTTGTAGCGGCTGGTGCGGATAGCGCTGTAACGCGGGTTTCCCGGGCCGTCGTCGGGGCCGTTCTCGAGCACGATGTCGCGTCCCGCGAAGAGCGAGGGCCGGCGCGCCAGCTCGAGCAGCGAGACGCCGTCGAGCGTCCGGCGCGGCTGTGCGCCGGCGGCATCGACGATCGTCGATGCGAGGTCGATGTTCCCGGTCAGCTCCCGCACGCTCTTGTCGCGAGGCACGCCGGGCCCGCGCATGAGCGCCGGGACGCGCACCGACGGCTCGTAGACCTTGAGCTTGCCGCCCTTCACGCGATGCTCGCCCTGGAAGAAGCCGTTGTCGGAGGTGAAGATGAACAGCGTGTTGTCGAGCTCGCCCTTGGCGCGCAGGGCCGCGACCATGGCGCCCACGCCCTCGTCCACCGCCAGCAGCGACTCCCGCCGGCACTGGTACTTCGTCCTGACCCCGGCTATCTGCCGGCTGTTGAGGCGGGGAAGCTTCCGGATGAACGCCGGCTTGTCGCTCACGTCGGGCTCGTTGAAGCCGGGAGGCCGAGGCAGCGGAGCGCCCGCGTAGGCGCCGCGGTGTCGCGGGGCCGGCTTTGCCGAGCCCAGGCAGCGCTGCTGCCCGTCGTTGGGGCCCCCGGCGTGGGGTGCGAGATACGCGACCGAGAGGAAGAAGGGCTGTGCGGCTGGCGCGCGCCGGTTGATGTAGCCGACCGCCTTGCGGCTGTAGAGGTCGCCCTGGTAGGTGCGCGGGCGCTGCTCGGCGTTGGGGCAGGAGGTGGCGAGCCTGGGGTAGGCGCCGTAGGCCATGAGCCGGCCGTTCTCGTTGAGGCAGTAGTTGAAGAAGTTGTAGGTCGTCGGGTCGACCGAGCCGTGCCACTCCTGCCAGCCCGCGGGAACCTCGCGCGGGCCCCGCGTCCCGTAACCGTTCAGGTACTTGCCGATGTGGGCGGTCGCATAGCCGGCGTCGCGCAGCCACACAGGCAGGGTGTTGCTCGAGTCGAGCTTGTAGAAGCCGCCCGAGCCCGGCTTGTTGGAGCGGACGTCGTGGTTGTGCGAGTACTGGCCGGTCAGATAGGTGGCCCGCGACGGGCAGCACACCGGGAAGGTCGAGAAGTTGCGCGTGAAGGTCGTGCCGGCCCGGCCGATCAGGCCACGCACGCGCTTGAGCACCTGCATCTGCTCGACCGTCTGGTCGTCGGTCATTACGACCACGACGTTCGGCTTCGCCTGGGCCGTCTGAGCGGGGGCGGCGCCCTCGAACGTTACCGCCGCGAGAGCGAGCAGGGCGAGGAGCGCTGCGAGCGCGCCGATCGCCAGCACGCGGCGCCGCCGGCGGATCGATGGGCTTGACAGTCCTCGAAGCATCTGCTCGTCCTCCCACGCGAGTTCTCCACGCCCGGCCCCGTTCGGGGGTCGAGCCTGTGCGTGCCAGGACACACCGGCGGCGCCGGAGTTGCGCGCCTCCGTCCTCCCGCCCAGCGGGCCGTGGCGCGCGGCACCCTCCGGCCGGCCTGCCCGGCATGATGACCTGATGGAGTTGGCGCTCGACGGAGGCACCGTGCCGGTGATCGTCTGAGCGGTCGCGCGCTCCTGGGGCTGCTGTTCAACCCGCGCGGCGGCTCGTCGCACGTCGTCCGCTACCTGGCTCGCTTCCTGCCGCAGGCCGGGTGGGACGTGGGTCTCGTCGCGGGCTCGCTCGGCGCGGCCGGCGAGCCGACCCACGCCGCGACCTTCTTCGCCGGCACGGACGTCCACGCGGTCGACTACACGACCGCTCGCGACGCCGACGACCCGCTCGCCGCCGATCCGCCCTTCCACCCCTCCTACGAGGACCGCCCCGGCGCGCCGGATCGCGTCTTCGCGCGCGTGGACGACGACGCCTACGAGCGGCTCGTCGCCGCGTGGCAGCGCGAGCTCGAGGCCGCGCGAGCCGGTGAGGCCGACGTCCTCCATCTCCACCACCTGACTCCGATCAACGAGGCGGCGACGCGCTCCTTTCCAGAGGTGCCGGTCGTCGGCCACCTGCATGGGACCGAGCTGCTCATGCTCGACGCCATCGATCGGGGGCCGCCCGAGGGGTGGACCTACGCCGCGGCCTGGGCGGAGCGGATGCGCGGCTGGGCGCGGCGCTGCGAGCGGCTGCTGGTCCTCTCGCCGGACGCGGTGCGCCGCGTCCCCGACCTTCTGGATGTCGAGCCCGAGCGCGTGGTGTGGTCGCCCAACGGCTTCGAGCCGGAGAGCTTCGACCGCCGTCCTCGGCGCGGGCCGCAGCGGCTCGAGCTCTGGCGGCATTGGCTGGTCGAGGAGCCGCGCGGCTGGGGCCCCGGGGGCGGGGAGGGAAGCGTGGCCTACACCGAGGAGGATCTCGCTCCGTTTGCCGGCGGCGATTCGCCCGTGCTGCTCTACGTCGGTCGCTTCACCGCCGTCAAGCGTCTGCCGTTGCTCGTGCGGGCTTACGCGCGGGCGCGCGAGCGCTTCGAGCGGCCGGCGCCGCTCGTCCTCGTCGGCGGACACCTCGGCGAGTGGGAGGGCGAGCATCCGCTCGAAGCCATCGAGGCGTCCGGCGCGACCGAGGTCTTCCTCGCCGGCTGGCGGTCCCACGACGAGCTTCCAGACGCCCTCAACGCCGCCGACGTGACCGTGCTCGCCTCCGTCCACGAGCAGTTCGGGCAGGTGCTCGTCGAGGGCATGGCCTGCGGCCTCCCGGCCATCGCCGTCGACGCGCACGGCCCGGCGACGATCGTCGAGCCCGGCGAGACCGGCTGGCTCGTTCCCCCCGACGATGAGGACGCGCTCGCCGGCGCGCTGGTCGAGGCGGTGAACGACGACGGCGGTCGCGGCGCCCTGGCCGAGGCCGCGTACGAGCGCGGCCGGGCTCGCTACGCCTGGCCGGCGCTGGCCGAGGGGGTGGCGCGCGTCTACGAGGAGGTCCGGCGAGGCCGGGAGCCCGCGGGAGGCGCGTTCGGGGAGCTTTCCGACCCCGGCTGAGTTCGCCAACCTCGCGATCGGCGTGTGCTCGGCTGGCTCGTGGTGTAGCCGAGCCCGGAAGGCGGGTAGTGGTGACGTCATGACCACGTCCGCGTCCAAGGTCGACGTCCGCGGCGCGACCGAGGGCCGTGCCGCCGAGGTCCTCACCGAGGACGCGCTCGCGTTCCTGGCCGGCCTGCACCGCGAGTTCGACGCCCGCCGCCGTGACCTCCTGGCTCGTCGGGTCGAGCGCCAGGCGCGCCTGGACGGCGGTGGAACGCTCGACTTCCTGCCGGAGGGACGCGAGATCCGCGAGGGCGACTGGCAGGTCGGGTCCGCCCCCGACGACATGCAGCGCCGCCGCGTCGAGATCACCGGCCCGACGACGCCCAAGATGGTGATCAACGCCCTCAACTCCGGAGCCGACGGCTTCATGGCCGACTTCGAGGACTCGCACTCGCCCACGTGGCAGAACATGATCGAGGGCCAGGCCAACCTGACCGACGCGATCGAGCGCCGGCTCGAGTTCGACGATCCGGAGAAGGGGAAGTACGGCCTCGGCGAGGAGCTCGCCACGATCGTCCCGCGCCCGCGGGGGTGGCATCTCGACGAGAAGCACCTGGTCATGGACGGGCGGTCGATGTCGGGCTCGCTCGTCGACGCGGGGCTCTACCTCTTCCACAACGCCCGCCGGCTGCTCGACAAGGGCTCGGGCCCGTACTTCTACGTGCCCAAGCTCGAGGGCCACTTCGAGGCGCGGTTGTGGAACGACGTGTTCCGGTGGGCGGAGGAACAGCTCGGCCTCGACCGGGGGACGATCAACGTCACCGTCCTGATCGAGACGATCCCCGCCGCCTTCGAGATGGAGGAGATCCTGTACGAGCTGCGCGAGCGCCCGGCCGCGCTCAACGCGGGCCGCTGGGACTACATCTTCTCGATGATCAAATGCTTTCGCGAGCGGCCGGAATTCATCCTCCCCGACCGCGGCAAGGTGACGATGACGGTGCCGTTCATGCGCGCCTATACCGAGCTGCTCGTCGCCACCTGCCACCGCCGCGGCGCGCACGCCATCGGCGGCATGGCGGCCTTCCTCCCCAGCCGGGACGACGAGGAGGCCAACGAGCAGGCGACCGCCAAGCTGCACGAGGACAAGTCGCGCGAGGCAGGCGACGGCTTCGACGGCACCTGGGTAGCCCATCCCGACTTCGTCGCGCCTACGCTCGAGGAGTTCGACTCGGTGCTCGGCGAGCGGCCCAACCAGGTGGATCGCCAGCGCGACGACGTTTCCGTGGACGCGGCCGACCTGCTCGACGCCGCCTCGGCCGGTGGCCCCGAGGAGATCACCGAGGCCGGCCTGCGCAGCGACGTCAACGTCGGCATCCAGTACATATCGGCGTGGCTGCGGGGAAACGGAGCCGCCGGCATCTACGGCTTGATGGAGGACGCGGCGACCGCCGAGATCGCCCGCGCGCAGGTGTGGCAGTGGGTGCATCACGAGTGCACGCTCGAGGACGGCCGCGAGATCACCCAGGAGCTCGTCCAGGAGCTCGAGACCGAGGAGCTCGAGCGCATCCGCAGCGAGATCGGCGACGACGAGTGGTTCGAGCGAGAGGGGCGCCCGGAGCTGTCGCGGGAGATCTTCGAAGAGGTGGCGCTGGCGGAGGAGTTCGTGGACTTTCTGACGCTGCCGGCGTACGAGCGGCTCGAATAAGGGCGAGTGGGCCGGCCAGGTGCGACGGGGCCAGATGAACGAAGAGCGGCTCGACGACATCCCCGACAAGGAGGTGACCGGCGACGCTCCGCGGGAGGACGAGCTCGAGTTGGTGGGCGAGGAGCCCGAGGTCCTCGAAGAGGATACGTCGGACGAGCGAGCGGTCGAAGCTGACATGTCCGGCGGCGGCGTCGAGCTTCGGTCAGCCGAGGAGATCGAGCTCGAGGAGGAAGAGAGCGGCGTCGCCCAATGAGCGGCGGCCCGATCACCTGGATGGAGGCGGCGCTTCGAAAGAACGATCTCCGCATCAAGGAGGTCAAGGGCTGGAAGGACCGTGGCCGACCTGGTTCCTTTGCACCCCGAGGAGCGATGTTCCATCACACCGCCTCCAGTAGCGCAGGCGGAAACGCCCCAGGCCTCGGTGTTTGCGTAGAGGGACGGCCAGGCATCAACGGCCCGCTCTGCAACGTCCTCGTCGCTCGCGACGCCACTGCCTACCTCGTCGCGGCCGGCCGGGCGAACCACGCGGGAAAGGGAGGTCCTTGGCAGGGCATCCCACAGGACTCGGGCAACGCCTACCTCATCGGCGTGGAGGCGGAGAACGACGGGGTGGGGGAACCGTGGAGCTCGGAGTTGCTGCAAGCCTGCGACGTTGTCTTCGCCACGCTCCTGCTCGGCCTGCGGCGGAAGTCCGACTGGCTCTTGGGCCACAAGGAATGGGCCCCTGACCGCAAGATCGATCCAGCTCGCATAGACATGACCAAGTACCGGGACCGCGTCTCGGCCGAGATGCGCACGCTCGCCGGCGGCTTTTCGCCGCCTTCCGGAGAGGAGTACCACGCGGTTGAGCGGGGTGACACTTTGTGGTCGATCGGGCAGCGGTACCGAGTGTCCGTCGACGAGCTGAAGCGCCTGAACGGACTCGAGACCGACATCATCCGTGGTGGGGATCGGCTGAAGATAAGACCCTGAGGCGGGCCGGATAGCCGACGCGCCCGCTGTCGAGTGCGCGGCCGAGATCTTCAGTAGCATCGGCCGTGACGCGGCGCATTTGCATGGGCGCCGGGGCGAGAAATGGGTCACACACGACTCAGAGGGGCGATCGATGGAAGCCCGGGACCGCGAGCTCGTTGACGAGGTCGTCGCTGGGGATGTCTCCGAAGAGGAGGCACTGGAGTGGGCTCGGATCGAGGGCGATGCCTGCGAGGAAGTCTCTGAGGAGGGACGTGTTCCCGTCGAGGAGGCCGAGGACTTCTCGAGCCTCGACCAGGACGAGATCAGCGCGCTCGACGAGCCCGGCGCCGAGGACGAACGCCGGTCCGCCCGGACGGAAGAGACACGCGCGCTCACCCCCGCTCGGTTCCTGCAACCGGGCGGCGACTGGGGCGGCTCCGAGGCGCCCGTTCGGCGCGCGATTCGCATCGCGCTGCGTAACGGGCTCACCGTGACCTCGACCAAGCGGAGCATCCTCAGCCAGGGGTCCGAACACCATGTGACTCAGAGGACATCGTTCGCCGCCGACCTGTCGAACGGCTCGAGCCCCACTCCGCAGATGGACAGAACGGCCCGCCAGATCGCTGGGCTGCTCGGGTTCCCGAGTTGGCGTGGGGGCGTGCTGACGACGTCCCGGGGTGCGGCGCGCGCCCAGCTGCTGTGGAGGACGACGCAGGGTGGCAACCACTTCAACCACGTTCACTTCGGTGTGCGCATCTCCGGCAGGGTGGCCACGGGAATGCCGAGGCTGACTCGGCCCAGGATGCAGGGGAAGGAGATTCGCTTGATCCAGGGCCGACTCGTCGAGCATGGCTTCGGTCCGCTCGACGTCGACGGCATCTTCGGCCCCGACACAGAGGCTGCCGTCCGCCGGTTCCAGGAGGCTCGAGACCTCGACGTCGATGGCATCGTCGGCTCCCGGACGCGCGGCGCGCTCGGCTGATCCGGGTAGCGACGCGCGAAGGAGGAACCAGTGACTTCTCGACCGTCCAATCGAGACTCTGGGGAAGAGTTGGCGCTCGACCTCGACACGCCGACCCGGTTCGAGGAGGGCGAGGCCACTCTGGTCGAAGAGGAGGTCCGGGACCTTGTGCGCGAGGCGGGCGAGCCCCCGCTCGAGGAAGGAGGCCCGGCTGGCGACCCGGGGGCGATCCCGGAGCTGACGGGTGTCGCGAGCGAGGACGACGAGCGCACCGCTGCCGGCGAGCGGCGGGCGATGCGCCTGAGCAAGGCAGGCGTGGCGTTCATCGCTCGCTTCGAGGGATTCAGGAGCGACCTCTACAACGACGCGGCTGGTCACTGTACGATCGGCTACGGCCACCTCGTACACCACGGAAGGTGCAACGGCAGCGAACCCGCCGAGTTCAAGTCAGGCATCGGCAGGGAGCGGGCTCTCGAGTTGCTCCACCAGCGTGCGGGCCAGTTCGGCGCTGCGGTCAACGGCCTCGGCGTGGCGCTCAATCAACATCAGTTCGACGCCCTGGTCAGCTTCACTTTCAACCTTGGCCCGGGATGGCTCGGCGGCTCGGGGCTCCAGAGAGCGCTCGCGGCGGGCGATTACGACGCCGTTCCACGCGAGCTGAGCCGGTGGGTCTTCGCGGGCGGCCGGAAGCTCCAAGGCCTCGTGAAAAGACGCCGGGCGGAGGGTGAGTTGTTCGCCCGCGGGAAGTCCGTGGAGGTGTCGGGCGGCGGCGAGCCAGGTGAGGAGGCTCCGCCGTGGCCCGGTCGCCTTCTTGCGCACCCGCCGCCCTTGAGCGGCGAAGATGTGCGCCAATGGCAGTCGCAGATGGCAAAGCGCGGTTGGCGACTCGCCGTCGACGGTGCCTACGGCGCGCGCAGCGAGGAGGTCTGCCGCTCGTTCCAGCAAGAGAGGGGACTGGCAGTTGATGGGAAGGTAGGATCCGACACCTGGCAAGCCGCGTGGGCCGCCCCTGTCACCTAGGCGCTTTTCACGCGGGTCTCACCCCTCCAGCCCGTAGGCACATCGCGCCTCGGATCACGGCGCGCAGCTCCGGCGGAACCTCGCTCTCCGAGGCGATCACCCGATGCTCCTCACCGTCCCGGACCAACTTGAGGTCGTATTGGAAGCGGTCCGCCCCGCCACCGCGGAGGGGTGAACGCTCGCGAGGCTCTTGAGATCGACCCGTCCGACGCCGCCCTTGCGAGCGATGTTCTCGAGGACCGCCGGCGTCAGCAGGCGTGGAGCGGATCGCGGCAGCGGTGCATGCTCATCTCCTCTAGTGGAGGGGTGTCGGCCGGCGACTATACGGCGTTTCGGTCGAGCGCGCGAGCCTCTCTGGCGGCGATCCGGCGATTCGTCGGATCCGCTGGATGAGTCGAGACGAGACGCCCTTACAGGCCTAAACTAAGGGGCTGTCCAAGAACCCGCTTCGGCGGTCGGCTTCATGTTGACCCTCCGCCGGTTCGATCGCGCGAGGAGAGCTCACTCGCCCGCCTCACGTATCCCGCGATCGCGCCCGAGCGGCCCAACGTCCCACAGACCCTCGTCGTGTCGCTCCTTCACCCACTGTTCGCCGTCCCTGCGCCCCTGCTCGAGTAGTGCGCCCGCGAACTCCGGCGCGAAGAAGAGGTAGCTGAGGAGCTCGCCATGAACAGGGTCGGCGTCGCCGCCGAGGATGCGGCCGAGGAGGGCGAGCTGAGGTGAGCGACGCACGTCGAGCAGGCCGTCGTAATGCTCCTCGAAGCACCTGCGCCCGATCTCTCCGATCGTGTCCCGCTGCGGCGGGGCGACGAAGATGTAGGGCAGGCGGCGGCGCCCGCGCGTCCGCCGTCCGACCTCGTCGTTGAAGGTCGTCAGCGTCTGCACATCCTCGACGAGCGGGTCGGCCAGCAGTGCCTGGACGATCTGGGCGGCCCCGTCGAGCGTGTCAGGCCGTTTCGGGCCGGCGATCCGGTCACCGCCGGGTGCGATCGAGTTGAGGCCGATAGCGATCACCCGCTTTGCGCCGAACCAGAGCGCGGGCTTGATCGGCGTGTTGAGCCGCGTGCCCCCGTCGAAGTACCAACCGCTTCCGGGGTCGTGCGTGACCTCGACGGCCGGGAACGCCGTGGGGATCGCCGACGACGCGCGCACGTGCTCGTCGGTCAGGGACGTAGCGACGTAGTCGATGCCGCGCTTGTCATCGCGCTTGTACTTCGGTTCCCCACCGCAGTGGAAGACCACGCTCCGCCCGCTCAGGGCCGACGTGGCGACGACAGCTGCGCCGACGAGCTCCCCGCACGCGACGTTCTGCTCGATCTGCTCGAAGTCGATTCTCTCCTTCACGGTGTCCTCGAGTGGCGAGGGGTCGAGCAGGCCGGGCACGTCCATCCCCGGTAGTCCGGCGAACCCGAGGAACCCGCGGAGCAGCCGCTCGAGGTCGACGAGCGAGGGCGAGGCGAGCACGTCGCTCCAGCTGAGTCCGTCCCAGATCGCCCTGCCCCCCGCGAGCGCTTCCTGGGGTCCTTTCTGCAGAGCGCTGGCGAGAAAGGTGGCGTTGAGCGCCCCCACGCTCGTGCCGACGAGCAGGTTGGGCTGCTCGTCCTCTGGGAGCGCCGGGAGCAGCTCCGACAGCACGCCGATCTCATAGGCACCGCGGGCCCCGCCCCCGGCGAGCACGAGCGCGATCGACTCTCGGTCCGGTTGTGCGCTCGAGTCGGGCACGCGGCCCATGCTACGCGGTCCGAGATCAGGGCGAGGAGAGGGAAATGCGCACTTCGTCCTCGACGGGCGGGTCGTCTTCGTGCTCGGCACAGCCCGTGGCGGCGAAGCACCGGATGCGGACTTCGCTCGTCGAGGCGTCCAGCCTTAGAAAGCTCTTGAACAGCGGCGGGTCGTTCCAGTCGAGAAGCTCAGAGAGCCACGGGTTGTACCCGCGCTGACCCGGGAGCGGGGCGACGAGGCGGGCGGCCAGGCTCGAGCGGCGGCTCGGGGCCATCCGGCGGGCACTGTCGCGCCGTGGCTCGAGGCCAAGGTGCTCGCGCACGATGGCCGCGGCCTCGTCGGGGGGGATGAAAAAGAGTCCCCGGCCGCGGGTGAGGAGCCGGTCGTAGACCTTGCTGTACGCCGACAGGGAGTCGCCCCGCAACGGATAGCAGCGGAAGTCCTCCTCTTTCACTCCAGGTAGGTCGATCAGGGGGATCTTGTGGGTGGCGCTCATGTAGGCGCCACCGGCGCCCGAGACGATGTACTGGATCGTGCGCTCACCGTCGGTTCGTACCGGGTACCGCTGGTAGTTGTGGACATCACCGCCGATGGCTGCCACGTACCGGTGCTCCGGCGCGCGGACGATGCGGTCGACGGCACTGAGATGGGGCGAGCGAACGGGGCCGTCGCCGTTCACGTACAGAGGGCGGCCCGTGAGTAGCAGCTTCGGCTTGCTGCTCGAGGCGGAGACCGCGCGGAGCCACTCGAGCTGGTCGCGGTCCATCGAGCCGGTGATGCCGGTGTCGATGGACACGATTCGCAGCGGCCCCGTATCCATCGCCCAGTATGGCCCCGGTTGGCGGTGCTCGGGACGCAGCTGATGCTCGGGTCGAGCCCGCATCGCCAACCCTCGGGCGAGGGCCTCAGGGTCTGGCCGCGCGGGTGGGCGCCACAGGATGCGCCGGAGGGTGTCCCGCCACCCGGTGGCGCCCGATGCTTCGTAATCCACCGGCGGGGGCGACTCGACTTCGCAGAAGTGAAGCATGAAGCCGGTCAGCCCGTCGTACCAGTCGTGGTTTCCGGGCAGGGCGTAGATCGGAGCCGGGTAGTCCTTGTAGGGCCGGTAGAACTTGTCCACGTACTGGTTCCCATCACCGGCGGGGTAGACGACGTCGGAGCACACGACCATGAAAGCCGTACCATCGGCCCGGGCTAGGAGCGGGGGGACGGTCGCGTACTGCGAGTCGTCGCCCTCGCCGGGATCGCCGACGACCAGGAAGGAGAACGGGCCGAGCTCCGAGCGGTTCACGATGAGGTCGTCGCCCACCTTTCCGCGTTGGTTCTCGACCCACCGTCGGCGAAGCTCGTCGGTGGGGTCGCCGAGTCCGCGGGCTATGAGGTCGTTGCGCGACTCCAAGAGGACCGATGGCCGGAGCCACGAGAACCTCGGCGCCCGCGGAGGGAGCAGCTCCCGGTAGCGCCCGGGTCGGGCGCAGGACCAGCCGGCGGCGGCAAGCGAGTCCCGGGAGGACGCCCCGACGCGGGGCTCGGCCCCCTCGATCGAGCTCCCGGCTCCAGCGGCGATCTCGCCGTCCATGGACACAGACTAGGGCTTGGGTGGAGCGGACGCAAGCGGCCCGAGGCGACTCGGAGGACGCTGGCCGAAGCCGCTTGACTCCTCTCCTCGGCCCCCTATAGTGTCGCTGGATGAGAGGCACTCGCCGTCGCCCGCCTCCGGCAAGCTGTGGTCACCGAAGACCGCGGTGGGCGTGGGCTTCGTCCGCCGCTCCCTGACCGCGGTGGTGTGACCGATTCCGTGCGGTCCGAACAGGACGTGACGGCTGAGGAGCACTTCGACGCAGTGGTCGTCGGCTCGGGCTTCGGCGGCGCCGTGGTGGCGTTGCGTCTGGCGGAGGCTGGACTGTCGGTGTGCGTGCTCGAGCGCGGCAAGCCCTATCCGCCGAACTCCTTCCCGCGGAGCCCGCACGGCCTGGCCAAGAACTTCTGGGACCCCAGCGAGGGTCTCTACGGCATGTTCAACCCATGGTCGTTCCGGGGGCTCGAGGCGCTCGTCTCGAGCGGGCTCGGTGGAGGCTCGCTGATCTACGCGAACGTTCTGATTCGCAAGGACGAGGACTGGTTCGTCGAGAACGATCACGAGGTGGGTGGCTTGCGGCCGTGGCCGGTGACGAGGGCGGACCTCGACCCCCACTACGACGAGGTGGAGCGCATGCTCGACGCTCAGCGCTACCCGCTCGAGAATGCTCCATTCGACGCGACGCCAAAGACCATCGCCTTCAGGGAGGCCGCCACGTCGCTGGGACTCGACCACGAGCTCCCCAAGCTCGCGGTGAGCTTTCGCGGTCCGGGTGAGGAGCCGGGCGTCGGGCGTCCCATCCACGAGCGCCCCGATCGCCCCAATCTCCACGGGCAGCCCCGCCTGACGTGCCGTCTGACCGGCGAGTGCGACTTCGGCTGCAACTACGGGTCCAAGAACAGCCTCGACTACAACTACCTGACCGAGGCTCACCACGCAGGAGCCGACATTCGCACCCTCTCGGAGGTCCGTTCCTTCGCCCCCCGGGCCGAGGCGGGCTACACCATTCGCTACGTCGAGCACCACCCCGAGTGGGCCGCGGAGGGCGCGCCACCGCCTGCTCCTGTGCCCCGGACGCTGACGGCCAGACGTCTTGTGCTCGCGGCCGGGACGCTTGGCACGACCTACCTACTGTTGCGCAACCGCAGTGCCCTTCCTGGCCTCAGCTCGGCGCTCGGGACACGGTTCTCGGGCAACGGCGACCTGCTCACCTTCGCCACACGCTGCACGACGGTCGCCGGGGGCAAGCGGAGGCCGCGCCGCATCGACCCCGGTCGCGGACCGGTGATCACGAGCCGGGTCCGCGTCCCGGACGCTCTCGACGGTGGGGGAGCGACCGGGCGAGGCTTTTACCTCGAGGATGCCGGCTACCCCGAGATCGTCAACTGGCTCGTGGAGACCTTCGATACTCCCGGTCGACTCTGGCGCTTTCGGAGCACCCTTCGTCGCCTCGTGCGCGAGTACCTTCAACGCGACCCCGACAGCGACCTCGCTGGGGAGGTCTCAGGGTTCTTGGGAGCGGCCGTGCTCTCCGACACGACTCTTCCGCTGCTGGCGATGGGGCGGGATATCCCCGACGGGAGGATGCGCCTGCGTGGGCGCCACGGGCGCCTCGATGTCGACTGGACGAAGGAGACCTCCGAGGCGTTCTTCGCGCGCATCCGCGACACGGCAAGCGATCTCGCCCAGGCGCTCGGCGGCGGGCTCGCCGACAACCCGCTCTGGCACCTCGGACGGGTCATCACCGTCCATCCATTGGGAGGGTGCCCGATGGCCGATACCGAGCGCGATGGGGTCGTCAACTCCTTCGGCGAGGTGTACGGCCATCCGGACCTCGTGGTCGCCGACGGCTCGGTCATGCCCGGCCCGGTGGGGCCTAACCCGAGCCTCACCATCGCCGCGCTCGCCGAGCGCTTCGCCCAGCAGATGGTCGAGCAGGGAACATCCGGCGGTGCCTGAACAGCCGGTACCTTCAACCCTGTCGCTTACAGCGGCTCCGTCTCGCTCAGGCCGCGGCCCTGCGTCATCAGCGCGGCGGTGCGTTCGGCCAGGGCGCCAATGGTCATCGACGGATTCCGCCCTATGGCGACGGGCACAATGGCGCCGTCGGCCACGAAGAGGTTCCGGTGGCCGAATACCTCGCCGCGATGATCGACGACCGCCTCCTCGGGACCGGTGCCCACCCTGCATCCGCCCAGGGGATGGACGGTGACGAGGCTTCTGAGCACGGACCACGACAGGGGAACGCGCAGGTGTCCCCCTGTGGCCTCCGTAAGGCGCTGGTGCGTCGAGAGGATCGCGTCGATCACCGGCGCCGACCGGCGCACATCCCAGGTGAGCCTCAGCTTCCTCTTCCAGGGCATCAAGCGACGGCGGCCGAGAGAGAGCTCGCCATCGGCGGCGTCGACACCCTCGCCCAGCCAGACCATCACGTTCCTCGTGGGGTTCTTCTCGTCGCGGCCCCGGCGCAGGTGCCGCTGCAGCGCCCAAGCGAAGGGACTTACGCGCCCGGAGCGAAGTTGGGCGGTGAGCGCGTTGAGCAGCAGGTTGGGGAAGCCGTCGTCCTCGACGAAGAAGCGCTGGCCGTTCACCGAACCGTCCATGAAATCGAGGCCGGCAGCGATCGTGGGGCCGATCGACTGCCCCACCTCCGTGTCAGGGCCATAGATCCCCGAGGTGAAGAAGTTGGCGTTGGCGCTCCAGTGCCGGCCGAGCACGCCGCTGATGCGCGGAAGCGTCCTGTGCTGGTCACGGCACCGCAGCAAGAGCTCCGTCGAGCCGAGCGAGCCGGCGGCGACGACGACTCGCTCCGCGCGTTCCTCTCCTCGCAGCAGGCCCCCGTCCTCGATCCGGTCGAAGATGACGCGATACCCGCTGTCGTCGGGCTGAATGCACCGGACGAGATGGAGCGGCCGGACCTCGGCGCCGTGCTGCTCCGCCGCCGGGATGTAGTTGAGGTCGAGCGTGTTCTTGGCCTGAACGTCGCAGCCGATGTCGCAGTTGCCGAGGTGTACGCACGTGCCCTGAGGCTGCCCTTGGCCGTTGACGAAGGAGCGCGAGTGGCGGGTGTCGAGCGGGTCGGGAAGCTCATAGCTCCACTCCGGGTCGAACGAGAGGGCCAGCGGGACGCTGTCGAAGCGGTCGGTATGTCCCAGCCGCTCAGCCGCGCGCTGGAGGAGCTTGTAGCGATGGGTGTGCTGCCCGGGGGGGATCTCGCGTACGGCCAGCATCTCGTGCACCTTCGCGTAGTAGGGCGCGAGCTCGGAGTATGTGATCTCCGGCGGCCAGCCGCCCTCGAACAGCGCCGGATCGGCTTTCATGACCACGCTCGAGTAGCAAAGCGACCCGCCGCCGACCCCAGCGCCCTGGGCCACCGTCATTCCTCGAGCGAAGCGCAGGTCGAGCCAGCCGTTATACCGGTGCGGGTGCCCGGGCTGGTAGAGCCAGGCGTCGCCGGGCCCGCGTGGGTACTGGTCTTTGGTCCAGCGCCGGCCACGCTCCAGCACCAGCACGCTTGCGCCCGCCTGCGCGAGGCGACAGGCGGTCACCGCGCCGCCGAAGCCACTGCCCACGACGATCACGTCGAACCCTGGGGCCATTGTCTTCTTCTACCGCGTCAGCTCAGAAGGCCCGCCGACTGCTATGGCCGACTCGGAACGTCGCGCGGAGTCCAGAAGTGGAGCCGCTTATCGCCGCCTTCGGAGATGGCGTACTCGGTGAACTCGATCACGCCAAGCCTGGTCCAGTCCCTGTCGTCGAAGTCCTTGACGTTGATCGTGTAGACCAGCTTGTGGTTCGGGTAGTGCTCGAGCCTCAGCTCGTCGCGGAAGTCGCGTGCCTCGACCCTGGGGGTGTCATCGGCGGCCTTCAACATCATCAGGTCGGGAGTGGCCACTTCGCTGCCGGTGGGTAGCCCGAGCGTGGAGATCGGATGTACCTCACGCCATCCGGGCCTGGTGTCGATGAGCCTGAAGATGACCCGGTTGACCAGGTTGGCGCCCGGATCGAGGCCGACCGTCGGCATGTTGGTGGGCTTGTAGTCGATGATGTGCTTTAGGCGCTCGCCGCTCAGCTTGCTGACCGTTACGAAGTTGCCCGGCCAGACCTTCCGGTCCGGGTCAAGGGTCGGGTAGACCTTGCCGGCGATGCCGAACGCACGTCGCTCTCCGGCGTTTAGGCTGTTGCCCGCGATCGAGGCGCGCGCGATGATCAGCGCCTCCGACCCGCTCGCGAAGTAGCCCGTGTACGGGGAGTCCTGGTCGATCCGCCAGATGCCCGTGTAGCAGATGCCGTTGGCGTGAATCAGCTTGTCGAACCTGGGGAGGACGTCGCGCCGATCGATGAGGCTGCGCGCCGAGTCGTTGAAGAACCGTACGAACCGTCCCGGGCGCAGCCCTTGGCGGTGCGGCAGCTCGGCGTACGAGCCGCTGAACGCGACCGCCTTCACCTCGTTGAAGGTGGAGCCCTCGTACGCGAAGATCGCGTCGCGGTCGCCGGGATAGTCGGCGGCGGCCCCCCCAGTGCGCGTCGTCATGCCGCGATGCCCTCGCCGTGCTCGCTCAGTTCGCCGCCCAACCCCTCGGCTCCGCGCTCGCGACGATGCTCACGCATGGCTAGAACGAGCAGCGGGCCCTGGATGCAGAACAGCACGGCGTCGATGATCCCGAACAGTGGATAGACGCGTGGCCTGAGGACCAGGAAGAAGAGGACGCCGGGAGGGCGAGCAAGAACAGACAGACAGGCCGTGGTGCGGTAGCGGTAGGGGTCCTGCGCACCGGGAATGTAGAACAGAGAGAGCAGCACCACCAGAAGCGACGCGAAAGCCGTCCAGGTGGGATCGCCGGTCGGCCGCTGTCGGACCACCTTTAGCGTCCGTTCGGGCGCGAAGATCGCCGGCACGCCGAGCACCCAGTCTTGGACGATGCCAAGCCACATGGAGGCGCGGAACCAGCGAGCGTACTTGTTCATAGGATGGTCTCCCACCGTCAGGGTGTCTTCACGCATGCGCGCTCTCGCTCAGACCGTTGCCGGGGCAGCCTCGCCTCGCTCCGCCTCCGCTTCTGGCGGCCAGGAGGGTCGGTAGACGGACAGGACCTGCTCAACCATCTCCTCGCGCGAGTCGAACCGCTTCTCCTCATAGCAACCGAGCGGGTTCTGAAGCGTGTGGATGAGGCACCTGTTGCAGTATGTGCATGGTCGGGGGGCTTGGTCATGGCCGCCGGCGAAGAGGTTCACCAGGTCGTTGTTCGCAACCAGGGTCCGCGCCATGCTCACGCCGTCGCAGTCTCCTTCCGTGATCGCTCGCCGGATGACAGAGGCCGTTTGGAAGCCGCCGGTGCAGATGACGGGGATGCTCACCGCCTTCTTGATCCTGCGGGCATCCGGCAGGGTGAGCCCCTCGATGTGGTCGGCATCGGGAGTTGTGCGCCCCCATATCCACTGGAACAGCCGCCTCAGTCCCGGAGTACGGAAGACGATGTAGTTCCGCAGCCCAAACCTCGCAGTGGAGATCATCGCTCCGTACGTCTGTGCAGCGACGTCGACGGGGAAGAACCCGGCGGGGTTGCGCGGGTGAGGGAACATGCTCCCCGTCGAGACGTGGATGGCATCCACGCCGGCCTCCTCAAGCCACCGGCAGACCTGCACGCTGTCGTTGATGGTGTTACCCCTAGGTTCCCACGGAAGGACCGCATTGTTGTGGTCGACGGCGCTGATCTTCGCCTGCAGGTGGAAATCGTCGCCGACCTCGGTACGGATCGCACGCACCACCTCCAGGATGAACCGTGCGCGGTTCTCCAAGGACCCGCCGTATTCGTCCTCACGGTCGTTGATCGCGGAGCTGAGGAACTGCGTGAAGAGGTACCCGTTGGCTGAGTGCAGCTCGACGCCGTCGAGGCCCGCCGCGCGCGCGCGCCGTGCGCCGTCGGCGAAGTCACGGACGGTCTGCTTGATATGCGCGCTGTCCATGGCGTTCGCGCGCAGCCCGTGGATTCGTTCGATCTGGGCGGTCGGCCCGAAGCTGGTCGGCCGCTCGAACCCGACGATGTCGCGCTGGCGACCGCCGTGGCTCAGCTGCATGATGAACTTGCAGCCGTGCTCGTGTACGCGTTCGCCGAGCTCGCGCCAGAACCGTATGCGGTCGTCGTGGTCGATCGTCGCGTAGTTGGGCACGATGCGCCCCTCGATCACCACCGGGACGAACGAGGAGATGATGGTTCCCACGCCGCCCCGTGCGAACTTGAGCTCCCAGTTGATGCGCACGGGACTCCCGGAGCCGTCGTAGTTGTCGAAGCGCCCGGAGATATTCGATCGAAAGACCCGGTTCTTAACGGTGAGATTGCGGAACTCGAGCGGCGAGAAGATGGGATCCTCGGCCGTGGCGGGATCGAGGCCCGCTGCTCGGTCAGTCGCCTCGGCCGGAGAGTTGCCCGTCGTCACTGGTTGCTCTCCGCGATGACGTGGGCGCCGCCACGTTCGGCGCGCGGGGCCGGAGGCTCGGTCCGGCGCCGGTCCATGGGCTCGCTGGCGCCCGTCAAGGCTCCTTGCACGCTCACACCCTATCGAGTAAGGGAAGGCGATGCAAGGACGGGCTCCACCTCCCAAGGAAAGTGACGGCGACCCGTCGATTCGGTTAGGCTTCCTGGCGTGCGACGGAGGAGTCCGCGGTCTGAGGACCGCTAGAGCATGGCGAGACGCCGAAGGGCCGGGTGGTGGATCGGCGCCGTGGCGGTCGCGGTGGTCATCGGACTTGGGATCTACATCTTCCAGTTCCTCCAGCGCAACGAGCCCGAGCTACACGGCAACATCCTCGAGCACTTCAAGTACGGCTCGATCGGCTCCGACACCGGCGGGTCGCTCCTGCGCTCCGACACGGAAGAGGGGCGGGGAGTCCCCGCGTCGTTATGGCTGGCGCTGCCGGTGGCGTTCCCCGAGCACCTGCCGAAGGGACGTGGAAACGGCTACGAGCGGGTCGGCTTCCTCTACGAGCCCGGCAAGCGCCGCCCGATCGGCACAAGCTTCCGGGAGGCGCCGTTGGGGCAGATCGGCCTCAACTGTGCGGTCTGCCACACCGCGACCGTGCGGGAGTCGCCGGAGGCTCCCCGGCGCGTCGTGCTCGGCATGCCCGCCAACCAGTTCGACCTGCGGTCCTACCTCAACTTCCTTCGGAAGGTCGGAAAGGACGAGCGCTTCAACGCCGACACGCTGATTCCGGCGATCCGCAAGGTCGACCCCGACTTCTCCTCCAAGGACGAGTTGATCTATCGCCATCTGGTGATTCCGCGGACCCGTACGGCGCTGCGCGAGATAGATACCCAGTTCGGGTGGATGGACCGTCAGCCGCTCTGGGGCCCTGGCCGAGTCGATACCTTCAATCCTTACAAGCTGCGCTTCGGTATCGACCCTGCCCGCGACGCCTCCGTCGGGACCGCCGATCTGCCCACGCTCTGGAACCAGCGCCCCCGCCGGGGAATGTACCTTCACTGGGACGGCAACAACAACAAGGTGGAGGAACGTAACATCAGCGCAGCGCTCGGGGCGGGGGCCACACAGTCGTCGCTCGACGAGCCCTCGATGAAGCGGATCGCGGAGTGGATCTTGGACGCCAAGCCGCCGCCCTATCCGGCCGAGCGGATCGACCGGTCGAGGGCCCGGCGCGGCGCCACAGTCTACGCCCAGCAGTGCGCCGCGTGCCACGCATTCGACGGGTCAAAGGTAGGACAAGTCACACCGATCGAAGCGATCGGTACCGACCGCGAACGGCTCGACTCGTTCACCCCTGAGCTAGTGCCGCTGATGAACACCCTCGGTACCGGACGACCGTGGCGCTTTCGGCACTTCCGTAAGACGAACGGCTACGCCAACATGCCGCTGGACGGCGTCTGGCTGCGAGCGCCGTACCTACACAACGGCTCCGTGCCAGACCTTCGAGCCCTCCTCTCCCCCAAGGAGCGGCCGAAGGTCTTCTACCGCAACTACGACGTCTATGACTGGGAGCGGGTGGGCTTCGTCTCCCAGGGCGCTGAGGCTAGGCGGGTCGGCTTTCCCTTCGACACGGCCAAGCGGGGAAACGGCAATGGCGGCCACCTGTATGGCGCGCGGCTGTCCGCCGCCGACAAGGAAGCGCTGATCGAGTATCTGAAGGGATTGTGAAGGGGGACGCCCGGGCGCATCCGCGGCCGCTCCGCGCCATCATCAAGACTCGTTACTCATCTCCGCGGGCACGTGGGAGCTGATGTCGTAGACGTTATAGTCGCGCGATATGAGAATGGTGGCGGCGAGCGCCAGCAGGGAGAGGAGAAGCGCCACGCCCGCGAGCACGATCCCCACCATGGCCATCGCATAGTCCCCTCCGCCCTTGGCGCTCCGACCGCCCACGATCCCGAGCACGAGGGCGGCGATCGCGAGCGGGAGGGTGAGAAACACGAGACCCCGGAAGGTGATGGCGATGATGACGAGCGCCGCGAGCGCGAGCGCGAGGGCGAGCATGGCGCCCGTCCGGCCCCGTCTCGCCTGCTGAGCTCCGCCTTCCATCGTCAGTGCCAGGGTATTCGACCGGTCCGATGAACGGGCCGACTGCAGCGGTCAGCTTACCTCAGCCGGCAGAGGTACAATGCCGGCACTCGACCACGGCATGAGGAGGATTGGCCGACGTGCTTCGCCGCGCACGCGCTTACGCGCACTTGGCGCTTGCCGCCGTCAGACTGGTGAACGGCGGTGCGGCCCTGTTCGCGCCGGAAGCGTACGGGCGCCGATTGGGCGTCGACCCCGAGCGCAACCCCGGGGCGCCCTATGTACTGCGTCTCTTCGGCGTTCGCACGGTCATCATCGGCGCGGAGCTGCTGGTTCGAAGGGGGGACGGTCTCATCGACGCTCTCCGCGTGGGCAGGGTCATCCACGCGAGCGACGCCGGGGCTGCCATCCTCGCCGGTGTCAGAGGACAGCTCCCTCCGGACCGAGCCAAGCTCGCCGCGCTCGTTTCGTCGATCAACACCGTGCTGGCGTTTGCGGCGCGACCGCGAAGGCGGTAAGCCGGTGGACGAGCCTTCTTCAGCCCGAGAAGAGGCTTCACACCCCGACCGGGTCGAGAGGAGGCACTGATCAAGCGGCCCTCCAAAGCCAGGCGCCGGAGGATCCTCCTCGGGGGTCTGGTAGTCATCGTCGTGCTGGTCGGAGTCGTCGCCTTTGGTGCCTGGTACAAGCTGTTTCGGGAGGTGCCGCAGCAGTTCGACACTCCGGCCGAGGACTTCAAGTACGGCTCGATAGGAAACGAGACAGCCGAGGGCGTGCCGTTCCTGATTTGGACGGTCCTCCCGGAGATGTTCCCGGAGTATCTCCCAGGGGCGGGCGGGTACCAGTCATTGGGGTTCGTCCAGGAGAAGGGTCGGGAGACCCCGATCGGCTTCTCCAAGAAGACCGTCGGCTTTCCCAGGATCGGGTTCAACTGCGCAGCCTGCCACTCCGGGACGTTTCGCACCGAACCGGAGCCGGCCAGGCAAACCGTCCTCACCGCTCCGAGCACCCGAGCGGACTTCCAGCGTTACGCGCGCTTCCTCGCCGCCGCCGGGGCGGATCGGCGCTTCACGGAGGATAACGTCCTGAGAGCGATCGAGAGACGCGTCGACCTGAGCTGGCTGGACCGTGCCCTGTATCGATACATCATCATCCCTCGCACCCGCGACGGCCTACGGGAGCAGCAGCGGCGCTTGGCCTGGATGAACTCCCGCCCCGACTGGGGCCGGGGGCGTATAGACCCCTTCAACCCGGTGAAGTTCCACCAATTGCGACTGGATCCGGCTAAGGACCGGACCATCGGCAACTCCGACATGGAGCCACTGTGGCAAATGGGGAAGAAATCGGGTTACTCGCTGCACTGGGACGGCCTGAACGACAACCTGACCGAAGTCGTGCTCACGGGGGCGATCGGCGACGGGGCAACCTCGCTGACCGGCGAGGCCCCGAGCAAGTCCCTGCCCGTCGACGATCTCAAGCGAATCGAGGAATTCATCAAGCAGGCCAGGCCGCCCGAGTATCCGTTCCCGATCGACCGTCGGCTAGCCGCGAGCGGCGAGCGCACCTTCCAGAGCCGCTGCGCGTCCTGCCACGAGTTCGGCGGCAAGCGCACTGGAACGGTCATCCCTCTCGAGGAGGTGGGCACGGACCGAAACCGCCTGGACATGTGGACCAGGGAAGCCGCCGACCGGTACAACGAATATGCGCGGGAGTATCCCTTCAACTTTACCCGCTTCGTGAAGACCAACGGGTACGTCTCAGTCCCGCTCGATGGTGTGTGGCTAAGGGCGCCCTACCTGCATAACGGCTCGGTCCCGACGCTGGAGGACCTGCTGGAGCCACCGGGCGACCGAGCCAAGCACTTCTATCGCGGATACGACGTCTACGATCGAAAGCGGACAGGCTTCATCCATCAAGGCGCGGAGGCGAGGCGCCTGGGCTTCGAGTATGACGTCCGGGTTCCGGCCAACGGGAACGGTGGCCACCGGTACGGGACCGACCTTCCCGCAGGCGAGAAGCGAGCGCTGATCGAGTACTTGAAGACGAGATAGCGCGACGGCCCCGCTCTCCCAGCACCGGCGCGGCTTTGCCGTCTCCGCCCTCGCCGCTCGCCTTCGCCCTCAGGCGCCTGTACGCGTCCAGGGCCAGAACGCGTTGTCGAGCCCTCGCAGGGCCGGACGGAGCTCCGGATAGTGGCGTAGCAGCACGGTCATCATGCTGTTCTGGTCAAGCCACTCGATCCCCTCGGGCGTGTACACCTCGGGGCGATAGTCGCGCGTAAAGAAGCGGTCGCTGTTCAGTCGCCGCGAGGCCATCAGCGCGAAGATGCGGAAGGCGGTGTCGCTGAACGCAAAGCCCCTGGGCAGCGGCTCGGCGTACATCCCGACCGTCAGATCGACCTGCTCGATGTCGCCGTCGTACACCTGCCGGATCTGCCTCGCCCACTCCGGGTTGTCGGTGAGATCCTCGAAGCTCTGCGCGGGCGGCAGATGGAGCAGCCGGCGAAATTCGTTGTATCGGGGAACGCCCAGCTCCCGGGAGCGGAGGATGTCCACCGCTCCGAGGTCCATGAGCTTTCCGTCGGGGCGCTCGAACTCCTGAAGGAAGTGCGGGAAGTTGTGGAGCGTGACCAGACCCGGGTGCTCGGTGCCGAAGGAGTAGATGAGGTCGGTCATCGAGATTCGGTCGGCGACCTCGAGCGCGTTGGGCCCGGCGATCTCGCGGAACGTGCGCTCCTCGATCGCCCCGTCGTCACGGGCCGAGCGGAAGCTCCACTCGTCGCGGAGCAGCGGGTGCATGCGGTAGACGGCGACGAACTCCTCGGTGATCGCATAGGGGACGTCGTAGTGAGCCGTCTCGGTGCCCGGGATTCCACTCAGCACCTCGCCGCCGCCGAGCCGCCCGAACGCCCGCTTGAAGCGCTCGCCGGCGAGCCCCCACCAGTTGGCCCGCAGGCCCACCACCGTGGTTGGGTGGCTGATCACCGCGGGCGTCCACTCGACCGTGTGGATCTTCGCGATGAGCGCGGCGTTGACGAGGCGCGCCCGCTCGAAGAGCTCGTCGTCCGACCACGACGGGTAGGCGTCGCGTAGGCGGTCGCAGATCGCATTGTGCTCGTGCACGAAGATCGTCCCCATCAGCACGAGGCCCAGCCAGAAGCCGGGCACGGAAGCGGGGCTCCGATCGGACTCTGCGGGCAGTGGCGGCCGTCCGTCGTCCACCAGGAGCTTGCCGTCCGCGCCGGAGCGCATTTGCGCCTGGGCCTCCTTGCCAGTCCCGTAGACCTGCGAGGCGTCCCACCAGTGGGTCTCGGTGTTGGCGTACGTGGGAGGAGTCCCGGTGGTCCCCGGGGGGCGCGTGGGATCGGGCCGAGTGCGGAAGATTTTCATCGGTCGCTCGCCCGGCCACGTGTCATCCTCGGCGATCTCGATCTCCCAGGGATCGTCGGTCGGGCTCCTCCCGTGGCTGAACCAGTCGCGGATCATGAACTGAAGCCACGCCGGCACCAACGCGTTGACCGTCGTCGCCGGCTGGAACGGCTCCCTCGTCAGGAGCTCCCGGCTCACGGTTCGCGGGTTCGGTCGCAGCAGCGCCGGCTCGGACTCCGGCCAGGTGCGCTCGATCGGCACGTTGCGGCCGAAGCGCGACCCGGCCATGCCCATGGCCGGGTCGTCGAGGTCGTTATGAGTCCCGTCGGGCGTGCGCACGGTTCGGTAGTGGGGATCGGGCGGCGGGACGGGCGGCGTATCGACCGCGCGCTCGTGGGCCGTGTCGTAGAGGTTCTCGCGTCGCAGGATGTTCCGCACGCCGATGAGGATCAGGAGCCCGAGCGCCTTCGGCACTCTGTGCCAGCCGATTTTGCGATCGGCCAGCCCCGCCAGCCGGTCGTAGACGCGCCAGAAGGGGGAGCTGCGATAGCCCGTCTCCGACGTCACGCGCCCGGTCGAGCCGACGGTCAAGGTCGAGATGAGACGCGTCAGGACCGCCAGGCGCGCCCGCTTCGTCGAACGATTCATGTTCACGCCCCCCCCGCGCCGACCAGTTGGGCGATGCCCCGCTCCGAGAGCGCGGCAATCGTCTTCGAGGGGTTGGCCCCCAGAGCGCTCGGCACGATCGAGCCGTCGAGCACCAGCAGGCTGTCCTCGTATCCATGGACTCGGCCGTACTGGTCGACGACGCCGGTTGCGTGCTCGTCGGACATCGGGCACCCCCCGAGGGGATGGGCGGTGATGAACTGCCCGAGCGGCCCGTTGTCGAGCGAGAAGACCGGATCTCCCCGGACCGCGACCCCGAGCTCGGCGAGCTGCTCCTCCATCGCGTCGAAGAGGGCTCGGCTGTCCTCCCTGGCGAAGGTAACGTCGAAGCGCCGCAGCAGCCGGGTCAGGCGCATGCGACCGTTGGACGCGTCCTTGCCGATGAAGAGAAAGGCGAATGGGTCGGCCAGCGGGGTGTTCCCCTTCAGCTTGAGCTCGCGGGGGGTCACGCTGCGATCGCTCAGGCCGCAACGGGCGAGCGCTTGCTTGACGCGCAGGAGCTGGCGCCGCCAGCCGACGAGGCGATTGGCTCCGCGGATGCCCTCGAGTAGGCCCATGAACGGCTCGGAGACTCCCAGATCCTCGATAATAAAGCGCCGCTCTTCCCAGTAGTCAAGCTTGCTGGTGATCGAGGGACCGTACTCGATATGGGCGCCCCGCACTTCCGGCGCGTGGGGGTCGAAGATCGCTCCCAGGGCGTTGCCGTTCGCCGAGAACCGGGTACCGAGCGCGGGGGAGAGCCGGCGAAGCCTGCGGCGGTTCTCCATCAGCAGCCGCGTGGAGCCGAGCGTTCCACCCGCGAGTACGACGACGGGCGCCTCCACCGTGCCCCGCGTTCGATACTGGAGGTCGCGAAATCCGATCCTCCAGCCGTGCCCGCCGCGGCGCCGAGGCTCGAGACGGAGGACCTCGTGAAGGGGAAAGACCTCTGCGCCGTCTCGCTCGGCGCGGGCCAGATAGGTGAGGTCGATCGTATTCTTGGCGTGGCGGGGGCAGCCGAGCAGGCATCGGCCGAGGTTGGTACAGCCCTGCTGGGGCACGCCGCTGAACGGGTTCAGCCGATCGTCGCCGAAGTGGACGGCCAGTGGCGTGAGCTCCGCCGCCCGACCGGCAGCGCTTCCTGCGGCGGCGAAGGCCCTCGTCTTAGGCAGCTCAGGCGTTGGCCGGGGGTCGAGCGCCTCCTCGACTCGGCGGTAGAAGGGATCAAGCGAATCGAGGTCGATCTCCGCCGGCCAACCGCTTTCGAAGACCTCCGGTTTGGCCGGCAGCTGGACGTTCGCGTAGAGGAGCGAGCCACCTCCTACGCCGGCCGCACACAGCACCGACACGTCGCCGAAGAGCCGCACGTCGTACAGGCCGCCGGGGTTGACCTTGTGATGCCACGCGAGCCGCGGCGCCTGCTTGAGCTCCTCAGCGAAGTCTCCGCGTCCGAAGCGCCGTCCACGTTCGAGCACGCAGACCCGCCAGCCTGCTTGGGCAAGCCGGCATGCGCTGACCCCTCCGCCGAACCCCGAGCCGACGATGACCGCGTCGTACTGAGCTTGCACTGCTTTCCTCCCCGACCGCGGGTCTACGCCCGGTATCACGTCGTGAGGCTACTCCGGCGAGCGAAATCAGGCTGTCCGATCGTCACCGTCCTAGTCAGTATGGACGCCGAGAGGGGCTGGCCCCCGGCGTTCGCATCTGTCGCGGGTTAGCGTCGCGGAAGACAAAGCCCGCAGCGGCCAGTGCCGCATACGAAGGAGGACCAGCCCATGCCGGAC